>NZ_JANGBP010000299.1:0-339 GCF_024462535.1 Adlercreutzia sp. DFI.6.23 | reverse complement strand
GCCCGCCACGATGAACTGAATGACCGTGAGCAGCATCATAGAGCGTCCCGGCGCGTACTTCGCCGTGTACAGTACGTGGAAGCTCAGCCAGAGAGCCGAGGCCAGCGTGATGAAGTCGCCGAAGCGCAGCGAGAACTCGCCGATGCCGGCATAGGCCACGCAACCCACGCCGGTGACGCACAGGATAGCCGCCGCAATGTTGTAGCGGGTCGGTCGCTTCTGGATGATGATCCATCCGAGGAAGGGGATGATCACGCAGTAGAGCATGGTGAGAAACGAGCTGTTGGAGGCGGTGGTGTCGGTGAGTCCCGTGGAGTTGAACCAGTAGGAGAGGAACAG
>NZ_JANGBP010000298.1:0-340 GCF_024462535.1 Adlercreutzia sp. DFI.6.23 | reverse complement strand
TACGTTCTCGTGACCGCTTGTTTTCAGTGATAAACTGACGCAGGAATAACAAGCATGCACAAGGACGGCTTTTGGAGTGCAGAAAGTACATTGCCATCGTATCGGCCGCGGCGGTCGTCATCGTCGTCGCGGTCTGCGTCTACCTGGCCCAACTCTCCGCGACGGTCGCCGGCAACCTCCTGACCTCCGTGGACGAGATATCCCGCCACGATGTGGAGACCATCGAGGGCACGCTGAACAATTGCTACGCGCGCTGGGGCTCGGTGGCCGACCGCCTCGAGGTCTACGACGTGCAGACGGTGCACGAGGCCCAGGAGCAGCTGAACTTGGAGGCGGCCTC
>NZ_JANGBP010000297.1:0-341 GCF_024462535.1 Adlercreutzia sp. DFI.6.23 | reverse complement strand
CGAGAACACTTCTATGCCACAGCCGGCAAGCCCGATACCGCCCACAAGCCACACGGCCACGATGACCGCCAGCGCGACGACGGTCGCCACCGCCTCCCGAGTGGCCTGGCGCATCTTGGCGCCATAGGTGGAAAACGTCCTTCTCATGCTCCTCTCCTCTCGTCACCGGCCTTCCGCCCCTTCGGCATCCGGCCCCCTCGATCCCGCATTCGTTCCCTCGGAACGCAAACGGCTCCGAGGGCAGTGTACCCTCGGAGCCTTCCGTTTGACGCGGTGTTACCTATAGTTTCTGGCTATAGGTCTAGATGGCAGCGTCCCTGATCACGTCGACGAACTTCTGG
>NZ_JANGBP010000296.1:0-344 GCF_024462535.1 Adlercreutzia sp. DFI.6.23 | reverse complement strand
GGCCTCGTCGCGGGGTCGCTCGAGGGCCGCCTCGGGTGCCTCCTCCAGCTGCAACGAGCCGTCGGCACGGGCCGCGTCGATCGCGGCGTCGATGATCGCTTCGAGGGATTCGCGAATTTCCAGTGATCTAACTTCCTCTTCTGTACGTCTTCAGTACGTCGGCGTTACCACGCGCGCGGGCTGTGCCGTACCCAATCGCGCCTATAAGCGGCCATAATCGCATGAATGGCCCGAGAAAAACAGGAGCGCCCGAGCACTGTGCCCGGGCGCTCCCGCTAACGGTTCCGCAGGTCAGAACTGCGCAACCGCACAAAACCAGTCGCTCGCCTTGGATGCTACGACAG
>NZ_JANGBP010000295.1:0-345 GCF_024462535.1 Adlercreutzia sp. DFI.6.23 | reverse complement strand
CGATACCGCGCACTTCACCTTCGCCGAATCGACCTCCGCGACCGTCAAGGCCGACGGCTCCACCGTCGTCACGGTCAAGTACAAGCGCAACACTAATACTCTTACGTCCGAAGAAAAACACGGTGGGAAAAAGCTGACCTTGACAGCTAAATATGGGGCTCACATTACTGATGCCTTCAACAAAGCTTTCAACGAGCCAACTGGAAACGACATCGAGTGGTCTCTTGAAAACGATCAGAGCACGAAAGTCGCCGCAATCGATGTCATGCCCGGTAGGAATGCTACAGTCTACGAGTTTGAGTTCAGCTCGAAAAAAAGTCAGACGCTTAGCTATTGGCTCGAGAA
>NZ_JANGBP010000294.1:0-346 GCF_024462535.1 Adlercreutzia sp. DFI.6.23 | reverse complement strand
CCGAAATGGCCCTGTTCGTGGTGGACGCCGTCGACGGCCCCCAGGTTATGACGACGAATCTGTGGCGCGAGGCGGAGGACATGCGCCTGTCGCGCGCGGTGTACATCAACCACATCGATCGCGAGAACGCCAAATTCGACGCCGCCATGGCGTTGCTGCACGCCCGCTTCGGCGGTCGCCTCGGCGCGGTGACCATCCCCATCGGCCAGGCCGAGGACTTACAGGGTGTCATCGACATCATCCGCATGGAGGCCCGCTATTTCGAGGACGGCGGCGAGCGCGTGGAAGCGGTGTAAACCCTGCCGGCGAAGTACCAGGAGGAGGCGCGCAACGCACGCGACAAGCT
>NZ_JANGBP010000293.1:0-346 GCF_024462535.1 Adlercreutzia sp. DFI.6.23 | reverse complement strand
CCGCCCGCGCAACCCGCAAGCGCCAGCGCCAGCGCGCCGCACAGGGCCGCTACTCCAACAAGCGCCGCCATCCGCCGCAACCGCCGCGGCAAACGAGAAGATACCGAAGATGATTTCATGACGTCGTTCCTTTCACGTGCGCGGGCCGGTGCCGAACCTTCGCGCATCCACTCCCCGTAGGGGTGACCTCAGTCGCCCCTGGATTCCGACAAAACCGGCACCGGGGTTCGAATGGGATACAGGTTCACAAACCACCGCCCGCAAGGGCCATTCAACTCGCGGAAGCGACCCACAAGGGAACAGCCGCTTCCGTGCATCCATGATGGCCCTGTTCCGTAAAAGAACC
>NZ_JANGBP010000292.1:0-347 GCF_024462535.1 Adlercreutzia sp. DFI.6.23 | reverse complement strand
CCGATGTGGTGGCCATTGCCGCCACGGTTGCCTCGATCGCTATGCTCGGGCAGGCGGCAGGCAAGATCCTTATCGGTATCATCAACGATAAGATCAGCGTGCGTGGCGGCCTTTTCTTCGCCATGATCTGCGGGCTTGCCGGTTTGGGCGTGCTGCTGCTGTTCCCAGGCGTGTCGTTTGAGGTGCTTGCCGGCGGCTTTATGTTCGGCGTTTTCTACGCCAGCGGCACGGTGCTCACTCCGCTCATGACGCGCACTATTTTTGGTACGCTTGAGTACTCGAGCATTTACTCGCGTGTTGCGATGGTCAGCTCCCTGTGCGGTGCGTTCGCCGTGACGTTCTGGGGC
>NZ_JANGBP010000291.1:0-347 GCF_024462535.1 Adlercreutzia sp. DFI.6.23 | reverse complement strand
GGGGGGTGCGGACTCCAAGTTGGACACCCAGGTGTCCGGAAGGGAGTTCGAATGTACGACAAGAGGGCCAAGCAGGATGCGCTGGATCTGTGGTTCTCGATGCCCGGCGAGATGTCCGTGGATGACTTCGCCGCCGAGCTGGGGTACCCTTCGGGCAGCACGCTGCGCAACTGGATCAAGGCGGATCCCAGGCACGACCCCGACAAGTGCCAGTACCGCTCCAAGCCCGTGCTCCCCAAGCTCGAGGCGATAAGGCGCGTGGCCGAGGGGGCGACCGCCGCCCAGGCGGCCCGGGAGACGGGGCTGACCCCCCAGCAGGTGCGCTACAGCGTGGGAAGGTACGCCCG
>NZ_JANGBP010000290.1:0-349 GCF_024462535.1 Adlercreutzia sp. DFI.6.23 | reverse complement strand
GGAGCTGTTCTGGAATCAGTTCAAGCAGACGGCGGCCGAGGTGTTCGGCGCCTACGGGTACCTGCCCATCGAGACGCCCATCATGGAGCAGACCGAGCTCTTCGGCCGCGGCATCGGCGAAGCGACCGATGTGGTGTCCAAGGAGATGTTCACGGCCATTTCCGGTGAGAATCTGCGTCGCTGGGGGGAGGAGGGGAAGGCCCCGAAGGCGAAGAGCCGCCTGTCCTTGCGCCCCGAGGGCACGGCCGGTGTGGTGCGCGCCGTAGTGCAGCACGAACTGGTGCCGCAGGGCGCGGCCCCGGCGAAGCTCATGTACGCAGGCTCGATGTTCCGCGCCGAGCGCCCGCAG
>NZ_JANGBP010000029.1:0-726 GCF_024462535.1 Adlercreutzia sp. DFI.6.23 | reverse complement strand
TCGTGCGCGAGGTCGTGTCGCGCCGGCGCGGCCGGCCGGTGTCGGAGAAGGTGGTGCGGCGGCTCATGCGCGGGCTCGGGCTGCGCGTGTGCTACGCGCGCAGGGGGCGCTACAGCTCCTACGCCGGCGAGATCGACGCGCCCGCGCCCAACCTGCTGCTGAGGGCGGACGGCACCCACGACTTCTCCGCCGGGCGCCCCAACGAGGCGTGGGTCAGCGACGTGACCGAGTTCCGCCTGCCCGACGACGGCCGCAAGGTGTACCTGTCGCCCGTCGTCGACCTGTTCGACGGCAAGCCCGTCGGCTGGGCCGTCGGCACCAGCCCCGACGCGCGCCTCACCGAGTCGTCCCTCGAGATGGCGTGCGCGACGCTCGGGGAGGGGGAGGCGCCCGTCGCGCACACCGACCGCGGCTGCCACTACCGCTGGCCCGGGTGGAAGGCCATATGCGGGCGCCACGGGCTGGCCAGGTCGATGTCGCGCAAGGGCACCAGCCCCGACAACGCCGCCTGCGAGGGGTTCTTCGGCAACCTGAAGAACGAGTTCTTCCACGGGCGGGACTGGTCGGGATGGACGGCGGAGGCCTTCATGGAGCTGCTGGACGGGTGGATGGCCGCCTACTCGACCGTCCGTCTAAAGGCCTTCCGGGAGGGCGGCAGGACCGTCTACGATACGATAGACAACCGCAGGAGGCGGTTGGGGCTGGCGGCGTAGGCCGCTGTCCAAG
>NZ_JANGBP010000289.1:0-349 GCF_024462535.1 Adlercreutzia sp. DFI.6.23 | reverse complement strand
CTCGTGAGTTGGGTCGGCCGCGAGGGGGCGCTCCTCTACGATGGATCCGGCCTGTTCGGAGGCACGGGACCGGCCATCGGTGCCGTAGTCGCCATTGCGGCCATTGTGGCGGTGGCAACTCTCGTGCTTAACGAACGCGAGATCGGCGAGCGCTGGGGCATCGCCTTCATGGGCAAACGACCACCCGAGGAGAACGAGCGCACGCGTCTGGCGCGTCGCTGCGCCACCGTGGCCGAAGCGCGCCGCCTCACGCCACTCGAACGGGAGGTGATGGAGCTGCTTGCTCAGGGCAAGTCGCTTTCCGGCGTGGCCCACGAACTCATCATCGCCGAGGGCACCGCGAAGGCCC
>NZ_JANGBP010000288.1:0-350 GCF_024462535.1 Adlercreutzia sp. DFI.6.23 | reverse complement strand
GTGGGATGTCATGAACATGAAGGACGGCTACAAGCACATCCTGACCCACGTGGGCTACGACAAGGCCCTCACCTACCAGGACTGCGAGCCGTGCCATCTCGGCCATACGGCGCTCACCGGCCCGTATCTGGGCGACCTCATCCATGCGGCCCACTATGGCAGCAAGGTCTTCAAAGAGGCCAACGGCAACTGCTGGAGCTGCCATGCCATGAACTCCGCCGGCGGCCAGGGCGACTATCAGCTGGTGCTGTGGGACGACTACTACGATGAGCCGGCGCTGGGCGGCTACCCGAACATCGACGGCAACGAGATGGAGCAGGCTTGGGTCGACTCCCGCGGCTTCTTCGGCG
>NZ_JANGBP010000287.1:0-350 GCF_024462535.1 Adlercreutzia sp. DFI.6.23 | reverse complement strand
GTTTGGCGCAGCATCCTGCGCGGCAGGGGAATCATCGAAGCCCCTGGTAGAGAAGAGAGGACCCGACCAGCTCGCGGTGCACGACGCGGCGCATGTCCGCATAGTAGAGTGACGAGGCGCCGTCTCCGCCGATCGAGGCGGAGAACTTGCCGAGCGTGACAGAGGCCACGGCCTCTCCGATGCCCCCCGATGCCCCGTAGGCCTGATCGACCTCCACGGCCGCGCAGACCGCGCGGATATAGGCGTCCTCGTCCTCCTCGTCCTGTGGCTCGTTGTACCCGATCACGTCGCGGACCGCAGATGCCGCAGCCCGGAGGGATGCCGCGAAGGCATCCTCCCCGAGCGTTCCG
>NZ_JANGBP010000286.1:0-351 GCF_024462535.1 Adlercreutzia sp. DFI.6.23 | reverse complement strand
GCCGCCGCTCGCCTCCTGCGGCGACAACGCCGGCATGATCGCCGAAGTGGCGCTCGACCGCTATCGGGCCGGGGCGTCCTCGCCGCTTAGCACCGACGCTTTGGCCCATGGCGACTTGGAGGTGCCGTACTCGCGGCTCCGGGCGTCAGGGTTCGGGCGTTTCCGATTGCCCGTAGCGGCCCGGAGCGTTGAGCCCAAAACAAAAGCCCGACGAGTCGGCGGCTCTTCGGGCTGGGCGAGCGATGGGGCAGGTGCCCCGTGGCCTTTGCGGGCCGAGGCCTTCTCTAGTGGCGGCATGCGTTGGCGGGATCCATGAGCGCGTCCTTGCCCTCCGCGAACAGGCGGTCCACG
>NZ_JANGBP010000285.1:0-351 GCF_024462535.1 Adlercreutzia sp. DFI.6.23 | reverse complement strand
GTCGACGGCAAGGCGCGCCTGGTACGCGACGACTATTGCGACGGGCTGGGCGACTGCCTGCCGGCCTGCCCCACCGACGCCATCTCCTTCGTCGAGCGGGATGCCGCTCCCTACGACGAGGCTGCCGTGGCGGCACACCTGGCCGCCCGCAACGGCGGCGCGACGGCTGGCAGCGTTCCGGCCGCGGCCGAGCACCGCAGCGGCTGTCCCGGCTCGGCCGCTCGCACCCTCCTCGACGACGCTCCGAAGCCGGCGCCGTCGCCTGCGCACCAGGGCGGATGCCCCGGTTCCCGCAGCCGCTCCCAGAACGGCGCCTCGGCACCGGCCCCCACGCCGGCCGGCCGCGCCGCT
>NZ_JANGBP010000284.1:0-351 GCF_024462535.1 Adlercreutzia sp. DFI.6.23 | reverse complement strand
ATAACCACGTTTTCCATGATGTTCCTCTCGTCTACGGGTCAAGGGGCGCGCTGCCGTCCCGCTTTCAGGCAGCAGCAGCTGCGTCGCATCATAGCCGCCAAAGAGAAGGGAACCGCCTGGGGCGCCCCGCCGTTACCGAACAGAGACGCCCTTGATGATTAGAAGCGCTCATCGTGCACCTTCCCCAGCAGTGCTTCATCGAAGGGGCGCCGCGGGGCTTCGGCTTCGGGCATGCCGAGAGAGAGGATGGCCTCCAGCTGGTAGGGGGCTGGCACCTTCAGGAGGTTCGCAACGAACTCGTGGGTCGAGCATCCATCGGCCGCCTGGCGAAGGCGTCCCTGAATCCAGCAG
>NZ_JANGBP010000283.1:0-351 GCF_024462535.1 Adlercreutzia sp. DFI.6.23 | reverse complement strand
TGTTAGCGCTACCGTAATAATCGCCGATTGGGCCCCCGCTTCCCGCCAATCGCGCCACCGCACAGGCGCCGATCGCGCTACCGGACTTTGGCCGGCGGCGCCCCCGGCGCCGCAAGGTGTAGGCTCCCGACGTCTCCGGACGGAAGGAGCCCCGATTGGAAAGGAACATCATGGGAGAGTTCGACATGTACAGGCAGGCGGGCACCACGCCCAACTTCACCGACATCGCCCGGCGCTACGGCATGAACCGGCACACGGTGGCCAAGTACTGGAAGGCCGGCGGCCAGGTGGAGGACGCGCGCAGGTGCCGCCCGAGCGGGCTGGACCGCCACAGGGAGGTCATAGAGGCCA
>NZ_JANGBP010000282.1:0-355 GCF_024462535.1 Adlercreutzia sp. DFI.6.23 | reverse complement strand
TGTCGGGCAAACTGGAGATCTACTGCCAGTACAAGGCCGACAACGTTAACCGCATCGGTCTGAACGATACGCCCATCAAGCCCTACGCGAACTACTTCGTGCCGCGCCGCGGCTACCAGGAGACGTTTGCCAACTGGGAGGCCAAGGAGAAGGGCGCTTACCCGCTGCAGGCCTACACGCCGCACAACATGCGCCGCGCCCACACCTGCTACGACAACATGACCTGGACCCAGGAGGCCTTCCGCAACCCAGTGTTCATGAGCGTGGAAGACGCCGAGGCCCGCGGCATCAAAGCCGGCGAGCACCCCGATGTGTACGAGCTGGACGCCGCGAGCCGCACCGGCGTGGAGAACGT
>NZ_JANGBP010000281.1:0-356 GCF_024462535.1 Adlercreutzia sp. DFI.6.23 | reverse complement strand
CCCCACACCTGTCCTCCCCACATCTGTTCGAACACGCTCGGCAGCGTGATGAACACAAGCCCCGGGCCCGAGTCCGGCGCCACGCCGAAGGCGAAGCAGGCTGGGAAGATGATGAGCCCCGTGGCCAGGGCAACGCCGGTGTCGAGCACGCCGATCGTGGCCGCCACGCCCATGAGCGAGCGGTGCTTGTCGATGTAGCTGCCGAAAATGGTCATGGAGCCCATGCCGATGGACAGGGTGAAGAAGGCCTGACCCATGGCCGCGTAGGCCGCCTCGAAGAACATAGCCGGGCTACCGAAGATCTTCGGGACGTCCGGCCGCCGGTAGAAGGCCACGCCGTCGGCCGCCCCCGGAAG
>NZ_JANGBP010000280.1:0-356 GCF_024462535.1 Adlercreutzia sp. DFI.6.23 | reverse complement strand
CGGGAACCGCACCTATCGTCCGGAGCTGTGGGAGGCCTGCCAGAAGCTCGCGTCCATAAGCGGGGCGACGCTCTCGGTGACCGATGACATCGACGAGGGCATCCGCGGCGTGGATGCGGTGTACACCGACGTGTGGGTCGGCATGGGCCAGCCCGCCGATCTGTGGCGCGATCGCATTGCGCTGCTCTAGCCCTACCGCGTGACCGAGGCCGTGATGGCCAAGGCGAACCCGGATGCCATCTTCATGCACTGCCTGCCCTCGTTCCACGACTCGAACACGACGTCCTCCACCTCCATCTCGGTCACGCCGAACTGCTCAGCGATCTCGGCGCCGATGGTGGTGTTCGTGTCGTGGA
>NZ_JANGBP010000028.1:0-803 GCF_024462535.1 Adlercreutzia sp. DFI.6.23 | reverse complement strand
CCGTCTTAATCGTTCGACTTGCATGTGTTAAGCACGCCGCCAGCGTTCATCCTGAGCCAGGATCAAACTCTCCGTTCGAACAGCGCCCGGAGGCGCCGTCAGATCGATGTGAGTCTCGATTCTGTTTGAAAACTCTCCGTCGGGGCCTTAGGGCCCCTGACAGGGAAAAAGTTAAAGCTTGCTCTCTCGAATGTCCGTCTGACATCCGAGAAGACGTTTGTTCCGTCTCTCGAATTCCATCCTCAGTATCCGGTTGTCAAGGTTCCGCGGGAGGCTTCCCGCCCCGCCGCCCTCGCGAGCGGCGCAAGGAAATACTTTACAGGGTTTCCTGTTGGCTGTCAACGACTTTTTTCAAAATTTTTGAAAATTCGTTTCCAACGGGAACCCGCAGCCACTGGCCCAGAGAGACCAGCCGCCGCGCCTTCCTCAAGCGCGGATTTAGTAGAATACCCCTTCGGCTCCAAGAGCGCAAGGGGGAATTTAGAAAATTCTTTAAACGACATTTACGCCACACTTGCAACTCGCGCAACTCGCAAGTTGCCCCTGGCATGCCACGCTAAGCCCCCCCTCCCAGCAAATCGAGTCTCGCAGAAGCCAGGAGTTCTTGTCTGACAGAATGTCTGCCCTTTGAAACAAAAAACACCCTGTCGGGCGTCAATCATTATAGTAGAAATCATTTTGTCGCACAGGCTCGCCCGAGGAAGTCGGCGAGGGTCCGGCAGGCGCCCGGAATCGCCCCGCCTCGGGGCCGAGCGGCCTCCGCGCCGCGCCGAGCCCCGAACAAGGGGCGAGGCCGGGCGCCC
>NZ_JANGBP010000279.1:0-356 GCF_024462535.1 Adlercreutzia sp. DFI.6.23 | reverse complement strand
CCTGGATTGCCGAGGACTACCCGAAGAAGTGGCTGCGCCTGGTGAACCTGTGCGAGCGGGCCATGGCCGACGGCTGGCCGCGCATCCGCCGGGGCGATCTGTTTGTGCTGGCCACGCAGCAGGGCATGCCCATCACGCTGTGCAGCGAGTTCAGAATGGACAACAACCTGTGGAGCGTGCTCAGCCGCTACCTGCTCATGTTCCGCCCCGAGCTTGCCGCCGCGATCTTCCCGAAGACCACCGAGGCGCTCGACGGCGGGGCCATCGACTTCGAGGGCGTATGGCACGACACGGTGGCGCGCAACACGTTCTTCCCGTGCAAGTGCTGGCAGGACGCCGCGAGGCTCTACAGGGAG
>NZ_JANGBP010000278.1:0-359 GCF_024462535.1 Adlercreutzia sp. DFI.6.23 | reverse complement strand
GCCGCGGCCTCTTCCGCTTCCTTGGCGGCGAAGATGTCGTCCTCGCGCGCCAGGTACTCGTCCCACTTGTTGTCGAGCAGCGCCTCGCAGGCCTCGCCTTCCACGGTCTCGCGCTCGAGCAGCACGCTGGCCATGAGATCCATCTGATCGGCGTGGGAGGACAGAATCGCGTGGGCCCTATCGTGGGCCTCCCTCATGATCTTGGCCACCTCTTCATCGATGCGACGGGCCGTCTCCTCGGAGTAATCTTGGGTGTTGCCGTAGCCGCGGCCCAAGAACACCTCGTGGTTGGGCTGGCCGAACACCTGGGTGCCCAAAGGACTCATGCCGTACTGGGTGACGATGGCGCGGGCCATCTT
>NZ_JANGBP010000277.1:0-360 GCF_024462535.1 Adlercreutzia sp. DFI.6.23 | reverse complement strand
CCATGGTGGTGTTCACCGGCGGAAAGCCGGACAAGAACCAGTACCGCCGCTTCAAGATAAAGACGCCGCTCGACGAGGCCAACGTCTTCCTCTCCATGCAGGAGGTGATGCGGCGCCGCTACGCGCCGGAACGTTTGAGCGACGAGCGCTTCGGCAGCAAGACGGACCTCATCATCCTGGACGGCGGAAAGCCGCAGCTGACGGCGGCGCTCGCCATGTTCGAGGAGATGGGGATCGACGACATCGCCATTTGCGGTCTGGGCAAGCGCGACGAGGAGCTGTTCGTGCCTTGGCAGGACACGGGACCGGTGGTGCTGCCCTCAGGCTCGGCGTCGCTGTACCTGGTGAAGCAGGTGCGCG
>NZ_JANGBP010000276.1:0-360 GCF_024462535.1 Adlercreutzia sp. DFI.6.23 | reverse complement strand
CCGTAGGCGCGCACCAGCTCCACGGTGCGGCGCGGGTCCAGAAACTCTAGGGCGCTGGACGTGTCCACGTAGCAGTTCTCGTCTTCCAAATACTCGAGGGCGTAATCGAACACCGACCAGCCGCCGAAGTGGGCCGCGTCCACCACCAGGTTCGGGAACGTGTGCAGGATGCGCTTCAGACGGTGCGGATGCGAGAAGTCGTAACGATAGTCGCCGGTGTGGATGACGATGGGCAGCCGGCCCTCGATGACCTCGTACAGGTGCATGAGCCGAGGGTCGTCCATGTTCACCTTCTGGGTGTCGGGATGGATCTTCACGCCATTCAGTCCCAGATCAATGGCGCGGTTGATCTCACCTTCC
>NZ_JANGBP010000275.1:0-361 GCF_024462535.1 Adlercreutzia sp. DFI.6.23 | reverse complement strand
GTGACATTATGTCCGAGTATATGCAGGGTGGAGCCCTTGCCAGCGATGACCTCGATTTCTCAGCGTCCAGTGATCGAGGGCGTGCTAGTGAGCACGCGTCGACGGCCGTCAAGAGTCCTGCTCTCAATGTTGCCATCGGCGTGAGCGCCGTGGTGATGGTGGTCGGCTTGGTGCTGTGGTTTTTGCAGCTGTCGGGCGGCATGGTGCAGACCGCCATGCGCAACCTCGACAGCTGGGGCCTCTACATCACGGGCTTCATGTTTTTCGTAGGCCTGTCGGCCGGCGGTCTTATCATCTCGTCGGTGCCCAAGGCCCTCGGCATCCGCGGCTTCGGCGGTATCTCGAAAGTGGCGGTGTTCTC
>NZ_JANGBP010000274.1:0-361 GCF_024462535.1 Adlercreutzia sp. DFI.6.23 | reverse complement strand
GGCGGGAGTTCAGCATGGCGACGAAATCGTCGAACTCGGGAGTGCCGGTCAGGCCCACGCCCAAAGAGCGCATGCGCGCCACGGCGGCGCCGTAGCCGGAGATGCTGTCGTAGGAGAAGATATCGACGGGCTGGGAGGCCTCCTCCCCCGCCGGAGCGGCCCCGACGGCGCTGCCAGCGCCTCGGCCTGGGCCATGGCCGCGTCCTCGCCGTGAACGGCGGCGGCCATCATCGGCCCCACCATTTCCATGAAGTCGCCGGAAAGGGCCTCCGTCATTTCCATGAGATCATCGCCGGAAAGACCGATGCCCTCGAGGCGCTCATGGCGAGCACCTGCAGCTGCTCCACGCAGGCCTGCACCT
>NZ_JANGBP010000273.1:0-362 GCF_024462535.1 Adlercreutzia sp. DFI.6.23 | reverse complement strand
GGCAAGCTGTTCTCGGACAAGTTCGGGGACTCCTCCCGAGCGGTGCTTCGCCGCTTCGCCCTGACGAAATGGACGCCGACGGCCTGGCCGACGACCTGCGCGGCGCGAGCAGGAACCGCTTCGGCGCGGCCAAGGCCTCCGACGTTCTGGAATCGCTCCGCTCTACCTGCGGCGTCCCCGCCACCGACGCCCTGCGGCTGCAATTGCGCCTCCTGCTCGACCAGCTTGACTTCTGCGCCGCCCAGCTCGCCGAGATCGACGCCGAGGCCGACTCCCTCCTGGACGCCGTGGCCCCGACGCTTCCGACCGTCCTCGGCGGCTATCTGGGCGGCGGTGGCGCGGCCCACGCCGGGGACGGTCGG
>NZ_JANGBP010000272.1:0-363 GCF_024462535.1 Adlercreutzia sp. DFI.6.23 | reverse complement strand
ATCGGCTACCTCGATATCGCCCGCTGCGTCGAAGCGACCATGGAAGCCCACGAAGGGGCAGGCGTCCAAGTCGTGGAGAGCCTCGAGCAGCTGAAGGCCGTCGACGCATGGGCCCGCGCCTTCGCAAGCGAGTGGGCCCGGGGGCGGCGGAGTTAGCGGCGCCGCCCCGGAAGCGTTCTCAGCGGCGCTTGCGGTAGGCGACGCAGGCAGCGCCGGCGCCGGCTACGGCGAGCAGGGCGACCAGGCAAATCACCGTGAGGCTCTCGTCTCCCGTTTGAGCGAGGCGCGAGGTTTGGGCGACGCGCGTCGGCTCGGGCTCGTCAGCTTCGGGCTCTGCGGGCTCCTCCGGCTCGTCGCCGCCGG
>NZ_JANGBP010000271.1:0-364 GCF_024462535.1 Adlercreutzia sp. DFI.6.23 | reverse complement strand
ATGGTATATCCGCCAGATACATTTTTAGCTTCTACCGTGACCAAAGCACCCAGTGTGTCATACTGCGCTTCAAGATTAAAGGTTATTGGCGCCGTGAGGGGCTTATAACCTGTTGGATTCCCCGTTTCTGTTAAGGTATAATTTTCAAGACTTTTAAGACCATAAAAGGTAAAGCTTCCATTTGTACCGGAATTACCAGACCAGCTTGCATAGTAGGGTGCTTGACTGCTATTTCCGCTTAATGTAAAAACAGCACCATCCAGCGGATTTCCATCTTGATCAATCTTATTTACGTTCAGCCCAAAACTATAGACCTTTGGAAGCTCTGGTATTTCATAAATCTCGGTTAGACTTTCATCTCCTG
>NZ_JANGBP010000270.1:0-364 GCF_024462535.1 Adlercreutzia sp. DFI.6.23 | reverse complement strand
TATGTGGTTAAGGATGACATCGAGTACGGCTTCGCCAACGTTGTGCCACTGTGGGCCTTCAGCCTCAACTATTAGGCAGCCCAGATACGATGTCTGACAAGGCAGCCGCCGCCAAGGAGCTCGGCAGCAAGCTGAGTTTGCACCGTTCATGGCAGACCGGACACGGAGAAGGCCTCCCACAGGTAGGCCTTCTCAGTTACAGCGCTTTGTCGAAAGCGGGCCCGTTTGGCTTGCCTATGGGCTAGAGCGGGACGCGCGCCGCACAGGTACGCGCCCCCTCCATCCCTAGAAGAACGGGTAGATGGAGATGCCTGTCATGTAGAACACGACGCGCAGGGCGAGCGCGCTCACGAGCACGCAGGCC
>NZ_JANGBP010000269.1:0-365 GCF_024462535.1 Adlercreutzia sp. DFI.6.23 | reverse complement strand
GGTGACGGCCGCCGTCACCTGCCATCAGTGCGAGGGGGCGCCGTGCTTGGCGGTTTGCCCCGTGGCTGCGATCAAGCGCACCGAAGAGGCCATCGTCGTGAACGAGCAGACCTGCATAGGCTGCAAGTTGTGCGCGGTGGTGTGCCCCTTCGGCGCCATCCATCCCTCGGGCACGTCCACGGCGGGCGTTGCCGGCATCTCCTCTCCCACTCCCACTCAGCCGCGGGGCACATCGCCTCTGCTGGCTTGGAGCATCGGCGTCTACACCTGCGCCGCCAAGTGCGACCTGTGCTCCACCTTGGGCCCCGACGAGGAGCCCCATTGCGTCGAAGCGTGTCCGACCAAGGCGCTCTACGTGCGCGATG
>NZ_JANGBP010000268.1:0-365 GCF_024462535.1 Adlercreutzia sp. DFI.6.23 | reverse complement strand
GCCGAGGCCATGAGCCAGCAGACCGCCTCCGTGCTCGTGGCCGCCGGCGGCGACAGCCACACTGGTGACGGCCACGATGATGGGAAGCGCCGTCGTGCAGTAGAAGGCGATGGTGAGCCGCTCGCGCACGTCCATGGTGCGCGACTCGCGTCCCGTGGAGAGGCCCACGAAGATGGGCAGCGCGCGCACGAACAGCAGAAGGAGGGTGAACAGCCCCAAAAGCTCCGGCTCGTCTCCGATGGCCCGCACGTCCACCTTCGCCCCGGACACCACGAAGAACAGCGGCACGAGGAAACCGTAGGCGATGGCGTTGTGCTTCATCCTGCGCTATCTCATTCCTGAGGGCGACCAGACCATGGAGATGA
>NZ_JANGBP010000267.1:0-366 GCF_024462535.1 Adlercreutzia sp. DFI.6.23 | reverse complement strand
TGAATGTGTCCCTTGTTATGGCCGGTCTGCCGGGAGCTGTTTCCACAACCCTCAACGACAGAGTGCTCACGTTCCTCAACCGAGCGCGGAAGATTACTCTTCCTCCGCTGGAGCAGGGGGAAGTGGATGCCTTCTTCAAGCGATCGTTCGACTCTCTTGGCATCGCTATAGCAAGCGATCTGCGCCGTGACGCTGCGGCGTACACCGCTGGCAGTCCCTATCTTCTTCAGCTTGTGGGGAATTACACCTGTCTCTATGCTGAAAACGGCAAGGTGTCTGAAGAAAGCCTCGCCGAAGCGCTCCGAACCTCGGGCGATGATTTCCAAAGTGACGTCTGCGCCACCACGCTCGCCGCTCTTTCTGAAC
>NZ_JANGBP010000266.1:0-367 GCF_024462535.1 Adlercreutzia sp. DFI.6.23 | reverse complement strand
AATGACAAATACCCGGATGTGCTCCCGGTCCATGCGCTCCCGCAGCTCCTCGATGCCGCAACAGGCGGGAAAGCCGTAAGGGATGGTACCGTCCAGCAGGTCTTTATACTGTTCAAAAAAACCGTCCACGGTGATCTCATCCATGCCAAAGAGGATGTTGTCCTGGATCACATTCTCAAACCAGTGGGCCAGCAGGCCGGTGAAGTGAACGGATACTTTCTCTCCGGACTCGGTCTGGGTATCCATGTGCAGGGTATGGGCTTCAAAGTCAGCGCAGTAGCACAGGACTCTGTTGTCGTGCAGACCATCAAAAGAGCCAATCAGCGTACTCATAGGGATTCCTCCTCGTCCATGAGCTGCTCCTGCA
>NZ_JANGBP010000265.1:0-367 GCF_024462535.1 Adlercreutzia sp. DFI.6.23 | reverse complement strand
GCCGTCCGTCGGAAAACCGACAAACTAGGTAGATGGAGCAGACGGCGTTCCTGTGGCGGGACGGACGGTGCCACCTGGCGGGGTGGACGGCGCCACGTGCGGGGTGGCCAGGGGTGCCTCGGCGGGGTGGTCGGCATCCCTGGGGCCGGACGGCCGCTCGCCGCCCGTGGCCGCTGATGGCATTCCAACCGAAGATGCGCCCGTACGGGCTGCGCTCGCCCTCATTGACCTTGCAACTTTGCTATAGTGGTGCCCACTTGCATTTTCGACTAGTTCCGTATCGAAGGAGAGCAAGCGCAATGGCTCTGATCGTCGCGAAATTCGGGGGCACGTGGGTTTCCTCCCCCGAGCGCATCAAAAACGTCGC
>NZ_JANGBP010000264.1:0-367 GCF_024462535.1 Adlercreutzia sp. DFI.6.23 | reverse complement strand
CCCGCGCCGAGGCGGGGGAGCTCTGCTTCGGCACCGTGGACAGCTGGCTCATTTGGAAGCTCACCGACGGGGCCGTGGACGCCACGGACGTGACCAATGCGAGCCGGACCATGCTCTACAACATCCACGAGAGGCGCTGGGATCCCTTCCTGCTTAAGCTCTTCGGCATTCCCGAGGCCATTCTTCCCGAGGTACGCCCCTCTTCCGGCAGCTTCGGCATAACGGCGAACCCGGGGCTCGTCCAGGGCATCCCCATCTGCGGCGTGGCGGGCGACCAGCAGGCGGCGCTCTTCGGCCAGTGCTGCCTCCATGCGGGCCAGGCGAAGAACACCTACGGCACCGGCTGCTTTCTGCTCATGCACACCGG
>NZ_JANGBP010000263.1:0-368 GCF_024462535.1 Adlercreutzia sp. DFI.6.23 | reverse complement strand
TAGTGCGGAGTCGCTTGGTATTCACAGCGCAGGCCTCCTTTAGGCTTCGAGGGGACGGACGACGATGGCGCGCTCGGTGGCCCCGGCGGAAATGGAGCCGTTCTGCAACGAGACGCACACGCACTCGCAGGCGCCGCAGCCGTTGCACGCGTCGTTCAGCACGTAGGGGCGGTTGTTCTCGTCCAGCGCCATGGCCTCGTACTCGCAGGCGTCGTAGCAGAAGCGGCAGCCGATGAGGCGGTAGGCCAGACACCGGTCCTGGTTCAGCTCGGCCAGGCCCAGCACGCCGGTCTCGGGGGTGCTTCCCGGTTTCAGCGCCTCGGTGGGGCACGACGCCACGCACAAGGGCTCGCCGCCGTTCTCCTCAG
>NZ_JANGBP010000262.1:0-368 GCF_024462535.1 Adlercreutzia sp. DFI.6.23 | reverse complement strand
ATTCCGATGTGCCCGTGAGGGACATCGCCGAGCTGTTGGCAGGAGCGGAAAAATGAGCGAGAGCGCGGGCAAGACGAGTCATGCGGCCGAGGTGGCGGCGAATGTGGCGGGCGCGACGGAGAGACGGCGCGTCCAGAGCATCCGCGAGCCGCTTTCCCCCGGCGCCTATGTGGAGTACTCTGTGGACGACCAGCCCGGCGTGGTGGAGCGGGCTCGGGCGTATCTCGCCGGGGCGCCGTGCGAGCCCGTGGCCCCGCGCCGCGCCGCCACGGTCATGCTGGTGCTCCACCTTCTCGCCCATTTCCTTCATGCGCTCCTGCATCTGGGCGTACACCGGGGAATCCTCCAGATGGGTACGGATGTAGTGG
>NZ_JANGBP010000261.1:0-369 GCF_024462535.1 Adlercreutzia sp. DFI.6.23 | reverse complement strand
GCATCACCAAGGCCATGATGCTCGCCCTGCTCGCCATTTTGGGGATGCTCGTGGTGCGCGCGCTCACCCTTCCGGGGGCGGCCGACGGCGTGGCCTTCTACCTGCTGCCGGACTTCCCGAAGATCTTCGGTAGCCCGGATATGTTCTTCGAGGCGGCCTACGCGGCCATGGGTCAGGCCTTCTTCACCCTGTCCATCTGCATGGGCTCCATGACCATTTTCGGCAGCTACATCGACAAGCACCGCTCGCTCATGGGCGAGGCGGCCACGATCGGCGTGCTCGACACCGGCGTTGCCCTGGCCACGGGGCCCGAGTCCGGCGCCACGCCGAAGGCGAAGCAGGCTGGGAAGATGATGAGCCCCGTGGCCA
>NZ_JANGBP010000260.1:0-370 GCF_024462535.1 Adlercreutzia sp. DFI.6.23 | reverse complement strand
GCCCAAGGAAAACAGCGAGGGTCCGACAGGTGCCTGGATTTGCCCCGCCTTTTGCCCAAGCGGCCTTCGTGCCGCGCCGTGGCAAAAACAAGGGGCAAGGACAGGTGCCTGTCGGACCCGCAGCGTCGCGTAATAATTCCTCAAGGAATTATTACGAGGCAAGAATGGGGGCCTCCACCTGCTTCTTGCGGGACAGCACGCCGGGCATCCAGTTGCCGCCCTCGCAGCACTCGATCTCGAAGACGCGGTTCACACGGGCCGGATCGCCCTCCACGATGAACTGCGAGCCCTCGGCCAGAATATCGGTGACGAGCAGCAGGGCGAACTCGTAGCCTTTGTCTTCCACGAGCTTCTTCATGTGATCGCGAAT
>NZ_JANGBP010000026.1:0-977 GCF_024462535.1 Adlercreutzia sp. DFI.6.23 | reverse complement strand
ACCGCGACATGTACCGCTACCGCCACGCGGGCGCCGGCCTGGTCGGCGAGGCCGATTTCTTCAACGGCTACGACCGCGACGCGTGCCCGCGCTGCGGCTCGCCGGCGATCGAGGGCAACGGGCGCGACGCCAACGGCGTGCGCCGGTGGCGCTGCCTGTCCTGCGGCCGCGCGTTCAACCCGGCCACCGGCACCGTCTTCGACGGCCGCAAGCTGCCCGTCGCCGACTGGACGGAGTTCCTCCTCGAGGTCTTCTCCTACGGCAGCCTGGCGGGCGCGGCCCGGTCGGGCCGCAGGTCGGCCACCACGCCGCCGTACTGGCTCGCCAAGCTGCTCGCGGTGCTGGAGGGGGTGCAGGAGGGCGCCGCCCTGGCCGGCCGGGTGGAGATCGACGAGATGATGTACCCGCTGCCGCTGGCGGACCAGCCGAGGATGCCCGACGGCTCCAAGGTCCCGGGCGGCTTCTCCAAGGGGAAGCACTGCATCGGCATCGGCTGCGACGGGAGCGGGGCGTCGGTGTTCGCCGACGAGGGGCTCGGCAAGACCAGCGGCGCGCGCACCCTCGCCGCCTTCGGGGGCCATGTGGCGCGCGGCTCGACGCTGGTCCACGACATGGAGAACGGCCACAACCGCCTGGTCCGCGAGCTGGGCCTGCGCAGCGAGCGGCACAACTCCAAGCTCATCAAGCGCCTGCCCGACCCGGAGAACCCGCTCGCCGCGGTCAACCGGCTCTGCTATCTGCTGCGCCTGTTCCTCGACTCCCACACGGGGTTCGACCGCACCAGGCTCGGCGGCTACCTCGACCTCTTCTGGGTGATGATGAACCCTCCCCGCGACAAGATGGAAAAGGCGGCGTTCGTGTTGGATCGGGCAATGCGCAACCCGAAAACGCTCCGATACAGGGACTTCTACGCGAGGTCGCCCAGTTCAGACGATGAGGAGTCCTCCTCCTAGCCCACAATCTGCAAAGGAGGATTA
>NZ_JANGBP010000259.1:0-370 GCF_024462535.1 Adlercreutzia sp. DFI.6.23 | reverse complement strand
GGCCTGGGCGGCCGGCCTGTTCGCGGCTCAGTGCGTCTGGGCGCTTCGCGGAAAGGGCTCCCGCGCCCAGATGCCGGCGCTCATCACCTCGGCCGTGCTTCTGGTCGTCGGCGGTATCGCCGTGTTCTTCCACCTGGAGCACTGGGAGCGCATCTTCAACGGCTTCGGCCACATGACCATCGGCATCACCCAGGAGCTCATCGCCATCGTGGTGCTCGCCGTGGTGATGGTGGTGTACTTCGTGTACCTGCGCCGGGGCGGCGATGAGGCCAAGGTGCCGACGTGGCTGTCCATCGTGGGCATCGTCGTGGCGGCGATTCTCATCATCGTCATGGGCCACTCCTACATGATGGCCTCGCTGCCCGCCTGG
>NZ_JANGBP010000258.1:0-371 GCF_024462535.1 Adlercreutzia sp. DFI.6.23 | reverse complement strand
CTAGCGGTCTTCCCGCTGCGCCACTTTCCCAAACTCAAAAGGCCAGCGCCGGAAGGCGCACCGTAAGCCGGCTGCACCGGCGCGAAGCCCTGGGCCTGGGCGGGAACGCCCGCAGCAGGACGGCCGGCTGCGGCGGGGTGCGCAGAAGCTGCTGCCGCGCGGGCCGGGGTCGACCCGAAAGAGCGCTGGGCCGCGGCGGCCTCCTGGGCACGACGGGCCTGGCGAGCCTCCAGTTCGGCAGCCGCGCGGGCCGCGAAGGCGCGCTCCGCCTCGCGGCGAGCCTTGCGTGACATCTTGCAATCGGGCACCACAATGGGTTGCTGCACGGCCGGGCCGCCCTGCACCCAGGCATCCACCTCCGACTGCGCCGG
>NZ_JANGBP010000257.1:0-372 GCF_024462535.1 Adlercreutzia sp. DFI.6.23 | reverse complement strand
CCGCCGACCTCGATGGTCTCGCCGATATGGGCAGCCTCGCCAAAACTCTTTGGCGATCTGACGAATAGTAGCGGCGGGAACCGTAGTGATCTCTTCTTGATATTCAGGTGTATAGCGCGAAATATGGGCCTTGTAAAGGGTAAACGCCGTTGTGCAAGCAGCGCCATCAACCTCAAACGTGCCTTCCAGCACAGGCTGCACGCACTCGTCGTAGGGCTTGGCAGTGTTGTCGGACGCATCCATGTAGAGCGCCTTGTTCGACTCGGGATGACGCAAGATGCGCTGCGTCTCATCGCTGACGAGAGCCGAGCCGTTCGTGCGGTTCGTTAGATACTCGGCATCGAAGATCCCCAGCTCGTTCACGAGGACGTT
>NZ_JANGBP010000256.1:0-372 GCF_024462535.1 Adlercreutzia sp. DFI.6.23 | reverse complement strand
ATCGTTGCCGCCGCCGCAAGCGCCAGCATGATCGCAAGATAGGTGCGTTTCAGGCGGCGCAGATAAGGATCGCGCGCCACATCGTCGGGCACCGTGACGGCGAAGCACTCGCGCTTCGGCATGAGGTAGGGCGTGAGCGCCATGAGCACGCCCATGAGGGGAACGACGAGTGTCAAAAGCCCGAGAAGAGGAATTACGGGAGACGTCACGCTCATTGGGGCACCACCGCCTCGCCCGCGGCTGCAGCCGCACCTGCCACCGACGACGTGCCTGCACCCGCGGCCGCCACCGACGACCCACCGGCAGCCTTCTTCTTCCGCGTCGGGCGCGGGACGGGCTCGGCATCTTCCATCACCCCGTAGGCGCGTGCGG
>NZ_JANGBP010000255.1:0-372 GCF_024462535.1 Adlercreutzia sp. DFI.6.23 | reverse complement strand
CCTTCGCCAGCTGCGACTGGGAGAGGCCGGCTGCCTCCCGCAGCATGCGGAGGTTAGTGGCCCCCGCGCGCTCGGTGCGCATCTCGTCGAAAACGGCGACGAACTTGCCCTCGGGGCCTCGTGCAGCGGCCAGTACATGGAGCGAATTTCGTCGTAGGTGGCCGTCGCGAAGATGGATCGGTACGAGCACCCCGTGACCATCTGGTAGTGCGCGAGCACCCACCCGACCCAGAAGTCCGGCGTGCGGTCGTAGCGGAGACTCGGCACGGGCAGCTCCTCGCAGGGAAGCAGCGGCAGCATGGTGCGCAGCAGGTCGTAGGACGACTTCCCGGCCACGTACACCGGGTTCTGCTTCTCGAATTCCTCGGCGAG
>NZ_JANGBP010000254.1:0-374 GCF_024462535.1 Adlercreutzia sp. DFI.6.23 | reverse complement strand
CAATGGTGCGAGCGATAAGGGCCATCTCGCCAGCCAGGTCGGGAGCCGCTTCCCATGCGCGTTCTAGGGAGCGGAAGGGCGCTTCCAGCGTCATGCGCTGCAGGGGCGCGTGGGCCGTTTCGAATTCCGCGAAGCCGGTGGCACAGGGGTAGGGCTCGAAGGCGGGCAGGTCGGTCTTCTCGCTTCCGGCCACGGCGATCTTGCCCGTAGCCAGCAAGTTTACGAGTCGCTGGGAAGCGCGACTCATGAGCAGGTAATCGTCGGCCAGCACGACGGGCGAGACGAAGCGCTGGCGCAGCGCCGGTTCGGCTTCCAAAGCGCGCACGGCCAGGTTCACGGCTTCGCCCGGTAAGACGGCCTCTTCGAAAATGAGG
>NZ_JANGBP010000253.1:0-375 GCF_024462535.1 Adlercreutzia sp. DFI.6.23 | reverse complement strand
GTGAGGTAGCCCAAGCCCAAATCGTGCAGGATCTGCAACTTGTCCCACACCTTCTTCAGGTGGGCGAGCGCGGAAAGCGCCTGGTCAACGGTGAGAGTGAGCACCTCGGGAAGCGATAAATTGTGCACGCTTTCGAAATCGCCGGCGTGAGATCCTTCGACTCGCTTCGCCTGCTCAGGATGACATGATGAGCCTCCGTAGGGGGCGACCTCGGTCGCCCCTTGCCCGGAAGCACGGTGACTCGCAGTTGGGAGTGCGGACCAAGATCCGTCCCTACGAAGAGTCATGTCCGAAGCTGTCTCTGTTTCATGGGCCGCGTTGCGCTCCATTTCGGCGTTGGCGGACAGTTCGACGTCGCCTTCGATGGCCATTTGG
>NZ_JANGBP010000252.1:0-375 GCF_024462535.1 Adlercreutzia sp. DFI.6.23 | reverse complement strand
CACAAGCGCCCCCAGGCGGGAGAAGGCGTCTTCGATGTTCTCGATCACCGCCACCTCGATGCCGGCGTACTTCAAACGCACCGCCAGGTCGTGGGCACGGGAGCCGCCAGCGAACACCACCGTGCCCGGCTGTCCGGCAAGCTCTTCGAAATCGATATCCCAAATCCACGAGATATCTTGGCCGTCGGCCACCTGGTCGTTGATGAAGAAGGCCACCATCTTGGGACCCTGGTCAGCTTCTACGATCTTCAAATTCTGATTGAAGCCCGTGGGGTTCTTCGCCAGATTCAGCAGCACGTCGCGACCGCCGAGGCGGTAACGCTGCAGGCGTCCGTTGCGCGGGTTGAAAGCATCCTGGGCCCGCTGGCAATCGGC
>NZ_JANGBP010000251.1:0-376 GCF_024462535.1 Adlercreutzia sp. DFI.6.23 | reverse complement strand
CCTTTTTTGTCGCCCATGCTTCCCCAGAACATGGCGCCGAGCGGGCGGAAGATAAAGGCCAGGGCGACAAAAAAGGTCGCAAACAGTCGCTGGCCATCTCGGTTCTGCTGATGTCCGGTGCCGCTTTCCTCATCGGCTGTCTGCCGTCCTACCAGGCCATTGGCCTGGCCTCTCCCATCCTGTTGCTCGTGCTGCGCAGCGGGCAAGGGTTTTCAGTGGCTGGCGAGTACTCGGGTGCCGCCGTGTTTCTGGCCGAGTACGCCCCGCCTGAGAAGCGCGGCCGCTATTGCTCGCTCGTCCCCGCATCGACGGCCACGGGCCTGCTGGCGGGCTCCTCGATGGCCCTTGTGCTGAAAATGGTTCTGCCCGAGGCCGC
>NZ_JANGBP010000250.1:0-376 GCF_024462535.1 Adlercreutzia sp. DFI.6.23 | reverse complement strand
TCAGGATTTTGCGGTCGACCTCGATGCGCGAGGAGTCGGTGCGCCATTCGACGAGGATGGTTTTGAACGGGTCGCTGTCGGGCAACATGCCCAAGTACACCTCCAGCGGACGCCCCGACGCATGCCAGTGTTCGACGAACTCGTCGAACATCTCGGCCGCTTTCGTGCCCTCCGCGCACCGGAGCAGGTATTCCTCGCGTCCGTCGCAGATCGCAAGCAGAAGAAGCGGCGCGAATGCCTCGGGATGCGCATCCTCGGCGGCGGCGAAGAACTTCTTCGTGCTTGTAGTGTTTAAACCAGTCAAACCTTGGCAGCGTTTAAGTAGGAAATAGCGGAATGAACAGGCCATACTTCTCCTTTCTCTCTGAAAGCCGAA
>NZ_JANGBP010000025.1:0-1338 GCF_024462535.1 Adlercreutzia sp. DFI.6.23 | reverse complement strand
GGTAACGTACAATCTCTTGCGCACTTTCACAGCAGCATAGCCTAGATACCAAAAGACACGGCTCCGGCCTTCGGTATGATTCGAGTTGTCTAGATTCGATCATATTAGGAGGCAGAGCCATGTCCGATCCCATCGTATCATTCGACGAGGCCGCCATGCGCGGCGAGCTCAGGGAGCTCGTCAGAAGAACAGTCGAGGACACCCTGAACGCCCTTCTCGAGGAGGAGGCCGACGATCTGATAGGCGCCGACCGCTACGAGCGGACGGCAGGGCGCGAGGCCTACCGCGCCGGACACTACGAGCGCGGGCTCACGACCACCTCGGGCCAGGTGACCCTCAGGATGCCCAAGCTCAAGGGCATGAGGTTCGCGACGGCGATCATCGAGCGCTACAAGCGCCGTGAGACCTCCGTCGAGGAGGCCATGATCGAGATGTACCTGGCCGGGGTCTCCACCAGGAGGATCGAGGACGTCTCCGAGATCCTGTGGGGCGCGAGCGTGTCGGCATCGACGGTGTCGAACCTCAGCGACAAGGCGTTCGAGGCCGTCGAGGAGTGGAGGAGCAGGCCGCTGACCCGCAAGTACCCCTACGTCTTCGTCGACGGCATCTACCTCAAGAGAAGCTGGGGCGGCTCCTTCGAGAACGTGGCCGTGATGGTGGCCATCGGCGTCAACGACGACGGCTACCGAGAGGTGATCGGGGCCGCCGAGGGCTTCACCGAGTCGGCCGAGTGCTGGCGCGAGTTCCTCTCCTGGCTCAAGGGCCGGGGCCTCTCTGGCGTGCGCATGTTCACCGGCGACAAGGCCGCCGCCATGACGGGCGCGATAGCCGAGGTGTTCCCGGACGCCGCCTACCAGCGCTGCACGGTGCACTTCTACCGCAACGTGCTCTCGAAGGTCCCCAAGTCCAAGCGCGCCGAGGTGGCCGCGATGCTCAAGGCCGTCCATGCCCAGGAGTCTCTGGAGGCGAGCACGGAGAAGGCCGGCCGTGTCGCCGCCAAGCTGGAGGACATGAGGCTGGCGGCGGCCGCCAAGTGCGTCCGCGACGGCGTCGCGGAGACGCTGACCTACACGCGCTTCCCCGCGCGGCACTGGAGACGCATCCGCACCAACAATGCCATCGAGCGGCTGAACCGCGAGATCCGCCGCCGAACGCGGGTCGTCGGCACCTTCCCGGACGGCAAGAGCGCGCTCATGCTGGCGACCGCGCGCCTGAAGTACGTGGCCGACAGCGAGTGGGGGTCGAGGAGGTATCTGGACGTGTCGCTGCTGGACGAGTGATCATGCCGACGGCTGGCGGTCGCCTGCTGGAATTTGCGCAAGATTATTGACAGTACCG
>NZ_JANGBP010000249.1:0-378 GCF_024462535.1 Adlercreutzia sp. DFI.6.23 | reverse complement strand
TTTCGCGAAGCGCGTGTCGATGTCAGTTTCGGTGATGGCGGCCGCCAGGTTCGGCAGGTCGAGCCAGGCCGAGCCGTAGTGCAGCTGCGCGTACTGCCCGAGGCGCATCTTGGCCAGCGCGTCCTCGGCGCGGGTCGACTCGTGGCAGCAGCGCACGCCTCTGGCGACGTAGGCGTTCAGCCCCTGGTCGGTCTCGGGGATGGAGTAGTGGCCTGTGACCACCTTGTCGGCGGCGAGGGTGGCGGCCAGCTCGCCGTGGGCGTGATCGGTGCCCGCCAGCACGCCGGGGAAGTTCATCATCTCGCCGAGGCCCACCACGCCGTCCCAGGTCATGGAATCCGCGATATCGGCGGGGCCCACGGCGGCGCCGGTGTCCTC
>NZ_JANGBP010000248.1:0-378 GCF_024462535.1 Adlercreutzia sp. DFI.6.23 | reverse complement strand
CTTGTTCGGTGGGTGTCTCTTCGATGGCCTCCGCGATGGGTTCGTCATAGTCTGCCGGCATGGCTTCGAGTTCGTTGATGCGGGCGCGGCACTGCTTGCGCAGCTTGATGGTCTGCGCGATCTGCTTGCCGGCGTTGGCCAGGGCGCTGAGCAGCTCGGCAACGCCGTTGGCGGCGAAGATATCCTCGATGGCCCGGAGAATCTGGTAGTCCGTGTTGTCCAGGATGTTCTTGCAGCCGTTGATCTCGCCCTCGATTTCGGCGCGTTCCACGTGGGTCCTCCTTTCGTCTTATCGGGTGGACCCACTTTATTGAGAGTGTCGCCTTATGCGGCCAGGGGGCAGGTTCCAGGCTATTTCAGTGAGACCCCCCCCCGGCA
>NZ_JANGBP010000247.1:0-380 GCF_024462535.1 Adlercreutzia sp. DFI.6.23 | reverse complement strand
CTTGCCGATGGTTTCTTGAGTCGCATCCTCCTGAAGAACGTCCGCGATTTTCTCCAGGCTCCAGCCGACAAAGATCGTCTTCTCTCCATTGTTCAGACTGCTGGTGCCCGTATAATTTGGCGAAACCTTCTCGCCTTCAACATGCTGCGTGGTTTCCGGAGCACCCGCTCCGGTTCGGCCGTTCAAGTCATAGGTCACCGAGTAGAGCTTCTTCACCTCGGCAGCAAAGGTCTTGTCATCCGCATTGATTACCTGCTCCTTCAACTGGTCAGTGGTATACGTGGTGGCTTCGTCTGTCCAGTTCCCCGTGAATCTCCAGCCACTCGAGCCCGTAACCGTCGGAATGCCCTCCTTCAGCGCATCGTTGTGCCACACCTTGG
>NZ_JANGBP010000246.1:0-380 GCF_024462535.1 Adlercreutzia sp. DFI.6.23 | reverse complement strand
CTCCGGCGAGCGATGGGCGATAAACTCCGACTCCTCTTCCGTCCACCTCGTCGGCGCCGGCCGGGGCGCTCCCTGCGGTCGCCACCTCCCCGAGCGGAAACACCATGCGCGCACTGCCGCCGTTGTTGGCCTCCTGACGGGCGGCCAGCTCGGCCGACACGAGCTTCATGCGCTGAGCTTCGGCAATGAGGTACTTCTGGGAATTGAACAGCTCTACCTCCCCGTTCTCGTCGCGCTCAGCGAAGGCGCCGAGCGCCGTGTAGGAGCCGTCGGGCAGAAGCTCGCGCAGCTTGGCGGTGTCGGAGTAGCAGATGCCCAAATACCCCCAGCACCTGGTTGCGCAGCGTGTCGTTCAGAATGGGCCAGGCGATCTCGATGCG
>NZ_JANGBP010000245.1:0-380 GCF_024462535.1 Adlercreutzia sp. DFI.6.23 | reverse complement strand
CCCCCATTGCGCAAAATTCCCCACTGCTGCCTCCCGTAGGAGTCTGGGCCGTATCTCAGTCCCAATGTGGCCGGTCGACCTCTCAGTCCGGCTACCCATCGCGGGCACGGTGGGCCGTTACCCCGCCGTCTACCTAATGGGCCGCGACCCCATCCCGCGCCGTTAAGGCTTTCCCGGGGAGGCCATGGGGCCTCCCCGGAGCATCCGGTATTAGCCGCCGTTTCCAGCGGTTGTCCCGGAGCGCGGGGCAGGTTGGTCACGTGTTACTCACCCGTTCGCCACTCTATACACGGCCGAAGCCGTCTTAATCGTTCGACTTGCATGTGTTAAGCACGCCGCCAGCGTTCATCCTGAGCCAGGATCAAACTCTCCGTTCGAAC
>NZ_JANGBP010000244.1:0-381 GCF_024462535.1 Adlercreutzia sp. DFI.6.23 | reverse complement strand
TTCGGGGAGAACGAGATATCTCCGGGTTTGATTGGCCTTTCACCCCTATCCTGGGGTCATCCCCTCCGTTTTCAACCGAAGTAGGTTCGGCCCTCCACGGGGTCTTACCCCCGCTTCAGCCTGCCCCAGGATCGCTCACCCGGCTTCGCGTCTGCAGCGTGCGACTCACTCGCCATCTTAAATGCTCGCTTTCTCTGCGGCTCGTTTCCAAACTTAACCTCGCCGCACACCGCAACTCGCTGGCTCATTCTACAAAAGGCACGCCGTCACAGCGCAAAGGCTGCTCCGACTGCTTGTGGGCGCACGGTTTCAGGTACTGTTTCACTCCCCTCTCGGGTTGCTTTTCACCTTTCCCACACGGTACTGGTTCGCTATCGGTCA
>NZ_JANGBP010000243.1:0-381 GCF_024462535.1 Adlercreutzia sp. DFI.6.23 | reverse complement strand
CGCGGCATCAGCGAGCCCTTCTGCGCATTCAGCGACTCCTTGATGCGCTCGCGCATGTCCTCGACGGACTCGAAGCCCATCTTCTCCTTGGCCCACTCGTCGGTGACCTCGGGCGTGACCATCTTCTTCACCACGTTGCAGGTGACCTCGAAGGTGACAGGCTTGCCTGCCTTCCCGGCCAGAAGCACGGCCGTCTCGTCCTCGGGAATCTCGAGCGTGAACTCTTTGGTCTGGCCCTTCTTCATGCCGAGGATCTCCTCGTCGAAGGCCTCGGAGAACATGCCGGTGCCCGGGCCGTACAGACGGGACTCGCTCGCGAGCGCGGCGATCTCGTTGGCGTCGGCGTCGGTGGCCTTCATGGTGAGGTCGGCGTAGTTCTCC
>NZ_JANGBP010000242.1:0-382 GCF_024462535.1 Adlercreutzia sp. DFI.6.23 | reverse complement strand
CGCGCTCCGGTCGCCGTTTGTCCCCGCCGAACTTCGTTCCTGCTCTGCGGCAAGGGGCGAAGCCTCACCGAAGCGGTTGCCCGCGCTGCCCGTTTGTCGCCGTGTTGTGGCTTGAGTTGCGAGGTCGTTGCTTTACACTACGGGCAAGCAACGAAGCGCCGAAGAAGGCGACCCGTGATGCAGGCCGACGCGCAGGAGGTTGCGCCGCCTGTGAACCTGAAGGAAAGGAGGCCCTCCGTGGCCGATCGCAACATTGAGAACGCGAGTACCGAGGTGCCGGAGATTCCCGACGAGCTGGAGCGCGTGATCGTCTTCGCCCTGGACGAGGCCAAAGAGAAGATCGAGGGCGGGGAGGACGTCATCCCCTTCACCACCCTCGTCG
>NZ_JANGBP010000241.1:0-383 GCF_024462535.1 Adlercreutzia sp. DFI.6.23 | reverse complement strand
CTGGGCATTGGTGAGCATCCCGTTCAGGTAAGCGTTTAGGGTGCCTTGCAGCATCTCACTGAATTTTGCCGCCTTTACCACGCTGGTTTTTTTGTAGGCCTTCACCTGCTCTTTGATAAGCCGCTTCAAGCTCTCCACAGCGATGTTTCTTTGCTTCATGCGGCAGAGCTCTTCCAGAAAGGCCTCATCAAAAAGCGAGATCTCAACGCTGTCCTCTTCGAAAAGGTCAATGACCCCTTCAGCATGCACCGTTTGCTCAAGAATGGCACTAGCTTTTTGGTTGAACTCTTTATAGGTCATCCCTCTGCCACTTGATGACTTGCGCCCCGTAAGCCTTAGCACTTGCACGCGGAGCACGCTCATGTACGCTGCTTCATGCTGAT
>NZ_JANGBP010000240.1:0-384 GCF_024462535.1 Adlercreutzia sp. DFI.6.23 | reverse complement strand
CCCCTCGATAGGGTCGATTATGTCAAAAACCTCGAAAAGCACGCCTCGGAAGCTACGGCCTCTTTACGCGACCCTCGGCACCGCCCCCGCCATCCTCGCGACAGCATACAGCGGCGCAAGATCCCGGCCGGTTTAGCGGGTGTTGCTCGCGTAGGGAGCCTTGTCCTTCAGCAGCACGTCGTGGGCGCCGCCCTCTACGATGGAAGTGGCGGACACCAGCGCGAGCTTCGCCTTGTCTTGGAACTCGGGAATGGTGAGCGCACCGCAGTTGCACATGGAGCTCTTCAGCTTCAGCAGGGTGATGGCCATGTTGTCCTTCAGGCTGCCGGCGTAGGGCACGTACGAATCGACGCCCTCTTCGAAGGACAGCGACTTCTTGCCGCC
>NZ_JANGBP010000239.1:0-384 GCF_024462535.1 Adlercreutzia sp. DFI.6.23 | reverse complement strand
ATCACGATGGTGTCGGCGTTCTTGTTGTCGAAGCGGTCGTTCAGCTCGCCCAGATCCTGGGAGGGAAGCCCGAGCGCAACGATGTTGAAGGCGTAGGTTCCGATGGAGCTCGTATCGGAAAGGGAGATGTGGCCGCCGAGCTGGTGGAGAATCTTGCCCACGGCCAAGGCCTTGGTGCCGATGACGGCCGCAGGGCCGAACTAGCCGTAGATGCGCTCGGCCTCTTGGGCAATGTAGTCGATGGCCTCTTCCCAGCTGATCTGCTCCCATTGGTCGCGCCCGCGCAGCTCACCGTGGGCATTGGCACCGCCACCGGGCTGCCAGCTCTTGCGCTTCATGGGGAACTTCACCCGATCTTCGCCGAAGACCTGCTGGGCCCGTGCC
>NZ_JANGBP010000238.1:0-385 GCF_024462535.1 Adlercreutzia sp. DFI.6.23 | reverse complement strand
GCTCCGTGGAGCTGAACACCCGCGGAGGCGACGCCGGCCTCCTTGATCTTGAGGGCATCCACGTCGGATTCCAGGTCTGCCTCGATGACGCCGAGGGCCTCGACGCCCCGGGCACGCAGCTCGCGGATGAGCGCGAGCAAAAGCGTCGTCTTGCCGGCGCCTGGGCTCGCCATGACGTCCACGAAGAACGTGCCCTCCTGGGCGCGCGCCGCGCGGAAGGCGTCGGCCGCCTCGTCGTTGGCCGCCAGGATGTTCTTCTTCACTTCGATGACGCGCGTCTGATCCCAGATGCCTCCTTCGCCGGCGCCGAGCCCTGCCGCCCGGCGCCTTCCAAATACTGTTCAGTTCCATAGTAACGGGCGCAGCGCCCTTTGGGCAATGCAGA
>NZ_JANGBP010000237.1:0-385 GCF_024462535.1 Adlercreutzia sp. DFI.6.23 | reverse complement strand
AGACCGGCTGGAGATCAGCTACACCACCCTCGCCGAATGCATCGATGAGCTGTGCCGAGCCGGAGCCTTGAGCAAGACAACCGACGAGGACGACCGGCGCGCCACGAGGCTTTCCGTCACCCCCCAAGGCCGGCGGCTCACAGAGAGCATTGATCGGGAGCTGATCGCCGTGGCCAAACAGGCCCTTTCCCTTCTTTCCGGCACCTCAAGGACGCAGGCCAGGCACCTCCTCTATGACGCCTGCCTCCGCCTCAACAAAAAGCGGCTGGCGGGCAACCTCGTGCGGGGCGACAGCGCCTTCTTCATCGTGTGCCAGCAGGTCTCACTGGAATTCTCCCGCATCTGCAGGCAGATCATGTGACGCTCATGACCGAGGTGGTGGCCC
>NZ_JANGBP010000236.1:0-385 GCF_024462535.1 Adlercreutzia sp. DFI.6.23 | reverse complement strand
CTCCGGCATGGTGGATGCCTGCAGACGATGGGTCGTCTCGCGGGTACGGGGGCCTAAGACCCACCAGGCGAGCAGCGAGCCGATAATGGCGTTGCCGATGCCGGCCCACGTGGCCGAGATGCCGTACTTGAAGCCGAACTGGCCCGCATAGCCGACGAACACCACGGCCGAGGAATAGCTCGTACCATAGGCGAAGGCGCTCATCCACGGACCGACGTTGCGGCCACCCAGGATGAAGCCATCCACGGTGCCCGTGTGCCGACGGCAGTAGATGCCCACCGCCACGGCCACGGCCACGAAGGCGATTACCAAAAGAACTTTCGCGATCATTTCCATCTTCTTTCCTTCCAGTGTGCGGATACGTCCGATGGCGCACACGACTTTT
>NZ_JANGBP010000235.1:0-385 GCF_024462535.1 Adlercreutzia sp. DFI.6.23 | reverse complement strand
ACGCCGGCCACGACAACGGCCTTCAGTACGCGGCTCCCTGCCAGGGCGATCACTACGTGGACGAGCTTCTCCGGGCGAGCGGTCTCTGCAGGATAGGGCCTCAAGGCTGCCCGGCGCATCGCCCAGAAGGGTTGAAAGCGCGTCTCTGGGGCGTTTGCCTTAGGCCACGGGTTCCAGCGCGGCCACCTGCTGGCCGGCGATGCGGCCGTTCACGAGGCAGTCGAGGGTGCCGTTGCAGCCCAGACGGCAGGCGCCGTGTACGCCACCGGTGGCCTCGCCCGCGCTCAGCGCGTTTTCCAGGCTCTCGGCGCACCAGTCGGGCACGTTGTCCACCGAGCCGATCTGCTCGAGCGGCGTGCCCACCTCGAACATGGCGTCGCAGAAG
>NZ_JANGBP010000234.1:0-385 GCF_024462535.1 Adlercreutzia sp. DFI.6.23 | reverse complement strand
CTGAGACGCCTGCGGCGATGGCCGCAACGGACTGATGATCCTCGCGAGAGGATGACTTGCTGTAGATGAGGGGCGTCTCGGACGACGCTCCCGCCGACGGTGCCCCAAGCGGCGCGGGCGCGGGTGCCGCAGACGCCGCCAACGAGTAAGGAGGTGGGCCATGAGCGAGCGCTGCCCCGTTTGTTCCCGCGAGATTTCACCGAACGACACCGTGTGTCCCACCTGCGGATTCAAGCTGCTCGGCGCCACGCAGGCCATGCAGCCGCTCGTCATGAGCGAGACGCCGGCCACAACCGTTGAGGAGAGCACCCCGGCCCGTGCGACGCTCAACGTCGTGCGGGGTCCGCAAGTGGGCATCAGCTTCGTGCTCACAGGCGAGCCCGTC
>NZ_JANGBP010000233.1:0-386 GCF_024462535.1 Adlercreutzia sp. DFI.6.23 | reverse complement strand
GTATAATGCGGTAAGAAGCATTCTTGCTATTGCAATGATTGCTTTCTTGTGACCGCGACGCTTTTTGAGACGGAGATAACGGTTACGCATTTCAGGATGCTTAGTGCTTTTTACGACAGCGTTTGCGCACTGTACTAAAAGCGGTTTGATGTAGCATCCGGCCTTGGACACCCGGACAGATTTTTTCTTCCCTGCGCTTTCATTGTTGGTTGGTGTAAGCCCAGCCCATGAGCACAAGTGTTTCGCCGAAGGAAAAGCCTCCATATTGGTACCGATTTCGGAAATGATTCCGATGGCAGTGAAAGGACTGCTGATACCAGGAGCAGTTTGAAGAATGGTAAGTTCCTGCTGATAGGGAGCGGCGAGCGCAAGAATGAGTTCTTCAA
>NZ_JANGBP010000232.1:0-386 GCF_024462535.1 Adlercreutzia sp. DFI.6.23 | reverse complement strand
CGCACGTTCTCGCCGGCGTCCTGGATGCCGTTGTAGTTGTTGTCCTGCCATACCACACCGGCGATGTGCGCCTGGGCGATGCGGAACAGGCCGTAGCCGTGGGCCAGCGAGCTGAACCAGTTCAGGTCGGACCACTGGTTGTCGCCGACCAGCGACGCCACGCGGGCCTGGTAGGCCTCGTAGAGGCGCTGGCTGCCGGTGTTGTCGGAGTAGGGCAGGTTCGGCTCGCCGGTGGTGACGTTGGTCTCGTTGGTGACGACCTTCTCCACCTCCTTGCCGTTCTCGATCGTCGTCTCCAGGTACAGCAGGTTGCCGGCGGCGTCCTTCTGGTGCTTGACGAAGATGGCGTCGTGGCGCTGCTGATCCATGTTGTCCAGATCGTCCTG
>NZ_JANGBP010000231.1:0-387 GCF_024462535.1 Adlercreutzia sp. DFI.6.23 | reverse complement strand
CGACGAGTTCGCCGACCACGAAGGCGTGGGCAAGGTGCGACCCGTAGTCATCTTGGACGCTTCGGGAAAGGCGAGCGTCATTAACGCGAAGGTAACGACGTCGGCAAACTACGGACTGTCCGATTTCGTCGAGATCTCCGACTGGGAATCCTGCGGACTCCGTCGGCCCTCCTGGGTGCAAGTCGAGCCCCTTGTGGAGGTGCGTCGCGACAAGCGTTTGAGGGACGAACCGCTCGGGCAACTGTCCCTTTCGACCTACGAGCTTGTTTGTGCTGCGCTGGGTTCGGTCAATCAGCATCCCTTACCAGAACCTGATAAACCACTACCTGGTGCAATGCGCCGAGGAGAAGAAGGTTCTCGCGTTCGCCTAGGACACGCATAGAGAGC
>NZ_JANGBP010000230.1:0-388 GCF_024462535.1 Adlercreutzia sp. DFI.6.23 | reverse complement strand
TGACGGCAGGCTCGTCATTCTCGTGGTCGATGTTGCGCATAGACGCGAGGTTAACAAGCGCAGATAAAAAAAGAAAAGCCCCAGCAAGCTTGGCGGCAGCAGGGGCATTCAAGACAAGGAGATTATAGCATGGCTAGGTCTGAAGCCCAGAAACGTGCGGATAAGAAGTACGAAAAGAAACGTGCACCACGTAAGCATTACTGGCACTTTGAGTTCTATCCAGATAGTGCGCCGGAGAACTGGCGCGAGATTATCAACGGTTGGCTTGTCGACTGCCTTGTCTCACCGCTCCACGATTCCGATGTGAACGAGGACGGTACACCAAAGAAGCCGATGACAGCCAGCTCGAGGACGTGAAGCTCGATATCGAAGATGAGCAAGACCGATT
>NZ_JANGBP010000023.1:0-1479 GCF_024462535.1 Adlercreutzia sp. DFI.6.23 | reverse complement strand
TGTTAGCGCTACCGCAAAATCAGCCGAACGCGCCACTCTATCCCGCCGGCGGCGCCCCCGGTTCCCGGCCGGGGGCGCTACCGCACTTTGGCCGCCCGCGCTACCTCGGGCCGCCGCCCAGGGCGCGCTCGACCGCGGGGTAGTCGAAGTCCGCGGCCCAGATCTCAACCTCCAGCGCCGGGGAGCCCTCGGCGTCCCCGGGCGCGACCGCCCAGCTCGTGACCTCCCATCCGCCGAGCTGCGGGAACCTGACCGTCACCGCGACGTCCTCTGCGCCGAACGCGGCCAGCCACCCCGCGGCGTCCGCGGCCCTCACGACTGCCCCCTCTCGGGCAGCCCGTCGCCGTCGGCCGCCTCGGCCAGCAGGTCCTTCATGCGGTAGGACCGCCCCGTTATCTTGAGCATCGTGCAGTGGTGGCACACCCGGTCGGCGATGGCCGCGGCGGTCACCGCGTCCCCGAACACGTCGGCCCAAAGGCCCACGGCCACGTTGGTGGTGATGACCGTGGAGCGGTGCTCGTAGCGGGCCGAGACGAGCTGGAACAGCAGGTCGGCCCCCTCCTCGTCCACGTCCAGGTAGCCGAGCTCGTCGATGATGAGCAGCGTCGCGTGGGCGTAGTACTTCAGCCTCTTCGCCAGGATGCCGCGCGAGGAGGCGTCCTTCAGGTCGCGCACCAGCGCCGCGCAGTCGGTGAAGCGCACCTCCTTGCGGGCGCGCACCGCCTCCACCCCCAGCGCCACCGCGATGTGGGTCTTGCCCACGCCCGGGCTGCCGACCAGAACCACGTTCTCGGCCGCGTCCAGGAACCTGAGCGTGGCCAGGTCGTCCACGACGGCCCTGGGTATGGAGGGCTGGAAGGAGAAGTCGAAGTCGGCCAGCGTCTTGACGAACGGGAAGCCGGCGGCGCGCACCTTGCGGTCGGTCCCGCGACGGCGCTTGGCCTCGGCCTCCTCGGAGGTCATGGCGAGCATCGCCGAGGCGAAGTCGGCCTCGCCGGCGGCCACCGCCGACATCCAGTGGGGCAGCCCCGCCGCCATGGCGTCCAGCCCCAGCTCCGAGAGGTTCTCGCGTATGCGGGCGTAGGCGCCGCCCTCGTCCCGGGCGCTCACAGCGACCCCTCCCCGAGCCTGCCGAGCAGCTCCAGGTTGGCGCGGGCCGCCGCCTCGATGTCGGCGTCGGCGTAGCGCGCCTTCGCGGCCAGGGCCTCGGCGTAGTGCGCCGGGTCGTAGACGACGGGCCCTCCCGGGGCCGACAGGTCGTGGACCGCGACGGTCTCGCCGGCCATCTCCACCCTCACCTGGCCCGACGGCATCGCGAGCACCTTGACGCGCCTGCCTATGCAGCGCCGGGGCACCGAGAACTCGCGGCCCCGGCAGCGGACGAGCATCGTGGGGGGCGCCGCCTGGACGGAGACGTCGGCCACCATCGACTCCAAAAGCCCCATGTTGCCCACCTTGCGCAGCTCCTCCTTCTCGCGC
>NZ_JANGBP010000229.1:0-388 GCF_024462535.1 Adlercreutzia sp. DFI.6.23 | reverse complement strand
CAGCTGCCCATCGGCGAGATCCGCGAGGACGGTACTGAGAACCTCATCACGCCGCTGCAGATCGCCGCGGCCCGCACCGAGGCCGGCGAGCCCATGGTGCAGGAGGTGGCCATCTCGTTCGGGCGCCATCTGTGGCGCGGCAACCGCGCGACGAAGGTCAGCTCCACAAATTTCGGCGCCTTCCAATCGGTCAATTACCCGCCCTTGGCCGACATGGACCTGCACATCGTTTTCCGCGAGCGCCTGCTCGCTCGGCCCGCTACGGGAGGGACACTGGCGGCGGCGCTCGCCATGGACGATGCGGTGTCGGTGGTGTTTCTGTATCCCGGTATCACCGAGGCGGTGCTGCGGCCCCAGCTGGAATCGAAGGCCGTGAAGGCCCTCGTGC
>NZ_JANGBP010000228.1:0-388 GCF_024462535.1 Adlercreutzia sp. DFI.6.23 | reverse complement strand
CTCCAACACGCCCAAAGACGAAGGGGCGTCGTGGAGTGAGGTGGAAGACATCTGGCGCCATCATATTTCACTCGATGAATCTCCTCTCGCGAGGGTGAAGGGGATGCTCGAAGACAAGGAACATTGGAGGTTTCTCTCCGAGGTGATCGGCACGGAGGACAAGTACTATCTATACGCCCCGGAGTTTACCGTCCGCCATGATTCGGACGACGAACGGGACGGCTACGAGTACTACATGCTGAACCAGACAGACCCTGGTCCGAGCTGGTATACGATCGAGATCCGGTATTTCCAGACTCGCATATTCGACACCCTCGGCATCGCCCTCGACGGCCATCCCCGAGGTGTCGCTTTTGAACAGCATATTCAAGAAGCCCATGGTGGTGAC
>NZ_JANGBP010000227.1:0-388 GCF_024462535.1 Adlercreutzia sp. DFI.6.23 | reverse complement strand
TTCTCGATCATACCGTCCACCACCTGCATAGGGATGTTGTTCTTTGCCCCGTTGGGGAAGGGGAACAGCCGGCAGCAGCCCACCTCGTCGAAGGCCTCGGCCTGCGCGGCGTGGTTCGCGTCCCAGATGTCCACGTAGGTCTGGTGCGGCTGCATGATGGTGGAGTGCAGCATGTAGTTGTAGGGGCCGCTCTCGTTGCAGAAGCGCTCACCCTTCAGGTTCAGCTTCAGGAAGGGCTGCTCGCCGAACCAGAACCAGCGGCCGAGCACCCCGTCGCCGGCGTACTGGTCGGGCTTCACGCAGGCGCGGTTGAAGGTGCAGGCCGCGCCAAGCGGATCCATGGTGGCGCCGAGCCACAGCGCCGCCTTGATGCCGGATCCGGTGGGGT
>NZ_JANGBP010000226.1:0-389 GCF_024462535.1 Adlercreutzia sp. DFI.6.23 | reverse complement strand
GGTTCGCCACCCACGGCGAGAGCATCGCCTATTGGAACAGCCCGGTCATCGAGGCCATCACCATCGTGCTCATGGTGGCGAACCCGCCGGTGGGCACGGCGCACATGGAGATGTTGATGGCGTCGAAGGGGGTCATGCCGGCCGCCCAGTAGGCCACGGCGACGGCGATGATGAGCCCGTTGTAGATGAGCAGGATCATGCGGGCGGTCTTGGCGGCGCTCGGCAGCAAGTGGTCGGTGTGGCCCTCGGCGTTGTACACGCCCAGGCCGCCGGTCTGGGTCACCACGCAGGTGAGGATGAGCACGAGCCCCACCCCGCCGAGGTAGCAGGTGAGGCTGCGGTGGAACAGGAAGATGGCCGGGCAGGCGTCCACGTCCACCACGCTTAAG
>NZ_JANGBP010000225.1:0-389 GCF_024462535.1 Adlercreutzia sp. DFI.6.23 | reverse complement strand
ATTGCCTTCTGACACCTCGTCCACACCGGAACGAATTTTACCCAAAGGCCGTGTGACCAAATAGGTCAGCGCCACATACACCACGACCAAGCACACCGCCAGCATGACGGCGAAGAACAGGACATCTTGAGCAATGGAATCGCGCTCATTGGCCTGGTACACGTCGAGCGGCGTAATGATGCTGATGGCGCCACCGATATCCCCCATTTTCCACCCCTCTTTGGGAGTGCCGGTCACGTCCAGCTCCCCAGCCGGTTCGCCATGGCACTGCAGGCAGGCCTCATCTATGGCCATGGGAGCCACATATCGAAAGACTTGGTGTCCCTCATAGTCGGTAAAGCCGTAGTAGTCGGCACGACTTGCATCGTCGTGGAACGCGGAGAGCGCGG
>NZ_JANGBP010000224.1:0-390 GCF_024462535.1 Adlercreutzia sp. DFI.6.23 | reverse complement strand
TCAAGGGCATCTGAACAATGATTTTTGGCCAGGACAAGACTCATAACTCGAGTTTTTGACCAAGTTTTTAGAAATCTTTGTCGAAAGGACTCATCATGCTGACTATTGGTTGCCATCTCTCGAAGCGCCGCGGCTATCTGGAGATGGCCAAAGAGGCGGCGTCCATCAACGCAAACACGTTCCAGTACTTAACGCGCAGCCCGCGCGGCAGCGAGCAGGCGGCCCTCGACGAGAAGGACGTCGCCGCCTACCTCGCCTTCGCGAAGGAGCACGGCATCCACGACGCGCTGGCCTACGCCCCCTACGATGCCGACCCCGCCACGGACAAGATGAACGAGCGCAACTTCGCCCTCATGGTGTACTCGGAAGATCTCGCGCGCCTGGCCGAGG
>NZ_JANGBP010000223.1:0-390 GCF_024462535.1 Adlercreutzia sp. DFI.6.23 | reverse complement strand
CCTCTTCCGCTCGACGTTGTTGAGTAAGGCACGCAATCTGATTGACCTCCCTTTCGGCTGCCGAAACGTCATGTATGCGTATCGCTTGATGCGCCCTCTCTATGGCATCATCGATTTCGCCATCAAGCGGTAAGACGATCGAGCTATCGCCAAAACGAAGACCATCTGCGACCCTCATGGCAAAGTCTGAAAGCTCACCATTCTGGCAAGAAGCGCTCATCGCTCTCAAGCGCGCAACCCGCTGATCCATTGATCGTACGGTAGCTTTGAGCGAAGTATTTGAGACCCTAAAGAATTTCAGGGCGTAACGCACCGCCACTACGAGCACGGAGAAGACAATGATTCCAATCATGGTCGCTAACAGCGTGATGGCAGCGCTCATGATTGGAA
>NZ_JANGBP010000222.1:0-390 GCF_024462535.1 Adlercreutzia sp. DFI.6.23 | reverse complement strand
TCTCGGCTCCGAACTTGCGCGCCCGCGAGACCATGTGCCACGCCTTCGTCGATCACGGTATTCCCATCCAGATTGTGCAACCGGAAAATTTGGACGATGGCGAGTCGCAACCCGAAAGCACAGAGGCCGACACCCCGGCCCAGGCCAAACGCCGCCTGCGGCGGGGGGTCGTCAACATCGTGGACAACGACATCCCACTCGGCATGATTATCCCGAAGGCGCATCTCGCGCTGGTGTCGGCCGCCGACACCCAGGGTTCGCGCGCCGCCAGCCGCCGCGTGCGCTCCCGCGTGGATGCCACCGAGGTCACCTTTCCGTTCAAGCCCGGCGACTACGTGGTGCACGACCCACGGCATCGCTTTTTTCCGCGATCTGGTGCGCCGCGAGGTG
>NZ_JANGBP010000221.1:0-391 GCF_024462535.1 Adlercreutzia sp. DFI.6.23 | reverse complement strand
ATCTTAAGAAGTGCATTGGCTGCCATGCCTGCGCCGTTGCGTGCAAAGAGGCCCATGGAACGCCGCCTAAGGTAACGTGCGCCCATGTGGAGATCGAGTACGTCGGCGAGTATCCCGACGTTCGCATGACGGCCTATCCCATGCTGTGCATGCATTGCGAGAACGCTCCGTGTGTTGAGGTGTGCCCAATCGGGGCCTCGTTCAAGCGCGAGGATGGCATTGTCGCGATCAACAAGGACGAGTGCATCGGTTGCAAGTCGTGCATGAGCGCTTGTCCTTACGGAGCTCGTTATTACCGTCCCAATACCCAGAAGCGCCGCCACGGCTAATCCCGGAATAGCGTAATCGCCCACGGGAATGCCCACGCCGAGAGACTGCATGCCGATGGCGG
>NZ_JANGBP010000220.1:0-391 GCF_024462535.1 Adlercreutzia sp. DFI.6.23 | reverse complement strand
GGAATTCGGCTGGGATCGCTCGGCCACCTCGGTGGTATTCACGCTCTCTATCATCACCTTCTGCGCTGGCATGCTCGTAGCGGGCGCGCTGGAAGAGCGCACCTCGCCGCGCACGGTCATGCTCATAACCGCCACCTGCCTGGGACTCGGGCTTATCGCCTCGGCCTACACCGAATCGCTGCCCTTCATTTACGCCACCTACGGCGTGCTGGTCGGGGCCGGCGTAGGTCTTGGCACCGATGTGGTCATGTCCGTCACGCTGAAGTGGTTCCCCGACAAGCAGGGCCTGGCCTCCGGTGCTATGCTCATGGGCTTCGGCGGCGGCACCATGCTGCTGTCCCCCGTTCTCACCACGATGCTGGGGGCGCTCGGGTGGCGTCTGAACTTCGGA
>NZ_JANGBP010000022.1:0-1821 GCF_024462535.1 Adlercreutzia sp. DFI.6.23 | reverse complement strand
CGTGCGCAGCTGATTTCCACGCTGCGCGCCCTACGCGCTTTCACGGGGACGTCCAGAACCCCGCCCGGCTACCCTTCTCCGTCGCCCCATCGGTAATGCCGCGCCGTCGGCGGTGCGGGAATGTCTGCCCGCTGCGCATCGGCTACGCCTCTCGGCCTCGCCTTAGCTCCCGACTGACCCTGGGGGGATTAGCCTCGCCCAGGAACCCTTAGGCTCACGGCGCCAGGGTTTCTCGCCCTGGTCTCGTTACTCATGCCAGCATTCTCACCTCCGCGCGGTCCACAGCAGGTCGCCCTGCTGCTTCGCCCCCCGCGGAGAGCTCCCCTACCACTGAATTCTCAGTCCGCCGCTTCGGTGCATCGCTTAGCCCCGTGAATTGTCGGCGCATGTCCACTCGACCAGTGAGCTGTTACGCACTCTTTAAATGCATGGCTGCTTCTAAGCCAACATCCTGGTTGTCTGGGCAGACGCACATCCTTTGCCACTCAGCGATGACTTGGGGACCTTAGCGGGCGGTCTGGGCTGTTTCCCTCTCGAGCGCGCAGCTTAGCCCACGCCCTCTGACTCCCGGCCTCTCGACCCGCGGCATTCGGAGTTCGGTTCGAGTCGGTAGGCGGTGAAGCCCCCTCGTCGATCCGGTGGCTCTACCACCGCGGGTTAACGGCCGAGGCTAGCCCTAAAGCTATTTCGGGGAGAACGAGATATCTCCGGGTTTGATTGGCCTTTCACCCCTATCCTGGGGTCATCCCCTCCGTTTTCAACCGAAGTGGGTTCGGCCCTCCACGGGGTCTTACCCCCGCTTCAGCCTGCCCCAGGATAGCTCACCCGGCTTCGCGTCTGCAGCGTGCGACTCACTCGCCATCTTAAAGGCTCGCTTTCGCTGCGGCTCGTTTCCAAACTTAACCTCGCCGCACACCGCAACTCGCTGGCTCATTCTACAAAAGGCACGCCGTCACAGCGCAAAGGCTGCTCCGACTGCTTGTGGGCGCACGGTTTCAGGTACTGTTTCACTCCCCTCTCGGGGTGCTTTTCACCTTTCCCTCACGGTACTGGTTCGCTATCGGTCACAGGAGAGTGTTCAGCCTTGGAGGGTGGTCCCCCCGGCTTCGGACCGGGTTTCACGTGCCCGGCCCTACTCGGGATACTCGTCAGCGGTCCGCATGGTTTCGCGTACGGGGCTCTCACCCGCTGCGGCCGGCCCTTCCATGCCGTTCCGCTACCATGTGGATTTGTAACCGCTCCCAGGTGGGCAGCACCTGGACGCGAGTCCCGCAACCCCCGGGCGGCAACGCCTGCCGCTTACACGCGCCCGGGTTTGGGCTGGTGCGCTTTCGCTCGCCGCTACTCGCGCAATCTCGGTTGATTTCTCTTCCTCGGGGTACTTAGATGTTTCAGTTCCCCCGGTTGCCTTCGCCCGCCCTATTTGATTCAGGCGGGGATAGCAGGGCATGACCCCTGCTGGGTTCCCCCATTCGGAGACCTGCGGATCAAAGGGTGTTTGCCCCTCCCCGCAGCTTATCGCAGCTTGCCGCGTCCTTCGTCGACTTCCTGTGCCAAGGCATCCGCCGTGCGCCCTAGATATCTTGTCCATTACCTAGGTCGCCAAAGAAGTTCAGTTACTTCTAATGGTTTCGTCCATTGGATATTAATGAGAATTAATTCCGTCGTATAACATACGTTCGCGATCGTGATGAATCGTCTATTCCATGATGCGAGCACCCATCGAGAACCTAATCAGCTTAGGAAATTGATGTTGGTGTTGATCATGTTGACATTTTCATGTCACGCGCTATGCAACTGTCAAGGTGCGCGGGGACTCTC
>NZ_JANGBP010000219.1:0-391 GCF_024462535.1 Adlercreutzia sp. DFI.6.23 | reverse complement strand
CGCCCTTCTTGCCGATGACCACGCCGGGGCGGGCCGTGGTGATGGTCACCTTGATCTTGTCGCCGGCGCGCTCGATGTCCACGCGAGACACGGAGGCACGGGCGAGGGCTGCGGCGCCGCCTGAGACGATGGCCAGGGCCCCCACGGCCAATAGCGCATCGGTGGCCGCGTCACCGGTCTGCGGAACGCCGCGGTAGGCGGTCGAGCTACGGTGGTAACCATGCGTGCCGGACGTCGTGCTGGGTTTGGCTGTCGGCTTCGAGGCGTCATCTTTGCCTGAGTCCTTCGTCCCGTTGTCGTCGGTCTGGTCATCGGCTGCGGTGCTGCCATCCGCCTTGCCCCCAGCATTCGCGTCGGCGCTTCCGCTCAGCTGCCCATTGTCTCCCGTTCC
>NZ_JANGBP010000218.1:0-391 GCF_024462535.1 Adlercreutzia sp. DFI.6.23 | reverse complement strand
CTCGCCCAAGACGCCCAAATCGAAGAGAGATGTGGTCATGCCAGAGTTCCTTGCGGACGAACTCGCCGATTTCCTCGGATCCATCCCGGAGGAGCGGCGCGCCTGCCGCATCTTCTGCTTCACCAAAAGCTACCTGCACCACGAGATGAAGCGCGGCTGCGCCGCATGCGGGCTCGAACCCATCCGGATCCACGACCTTCGCCACAGCCATGTCTCGCTCCGCATAGAGATGGGGTTCAGCGCGATCGCCATAGCGGACCGGCTGGGGCACGAGACCTACGAGATGACATTCAAATCCAATGGTGAGTTTTTAGTCATCTAATGCGACTGCCTAACGATAGGGTTAAGCTACGGTATTTCACAATGGCCCGTGTATCGCCGTGAAGTACAA
>NZ_JANGBP010000217.1:0-391 GCF_024462535.1 Adlercreutzia sp. DFI.6.23 | reverse complement strand
AGGGCGAACAGCGTAGCGCAGCCGATAAGCATGATGGGGAGCACCATGCCGATGTCGCGCATGTTCGCCCTGCGCTGGCGCATCAACATCCTCACCATGGGCGACGACGAGGCCGCCACCATGGGCGTGAACGCCCGACGCACCCGCATCGTCGTCATCATCGCCGCCACGCTCGTCACCGCCGCGAGCGTCTGCGTCACCGGCGTGATCGGCTGGGTGGGCCTCGTCATTCCGCACCTGTGCCGCATGCTCGTCGGCGCCGACTATCGCCGCCTCATTCCCGCCTGTTCCGCAGAGAGCACGACGGGCGGAGCATCGGACAATGCGCCTAGCGGAACAGCCCGCAAATGCCAGCAGACTTAAACATAAGCTGGCGCAAAACAATACACGA
>NZ_JANGBP010000216.1:0-392 GCF_024462535.1 Adlercreutzia sp. DFI.6.23 | reverse complement strand
CTGGATCGCGCCGAGCTAGCCAAGGCGGCCGACGGCGACGTGCTGCAGTCAACCGGGCACCGCGCCGTGCCGCTTATGCCCGCCTTCATGACCGTGCAGAAGGACATGCTCTACATCGGCGAGTTCTCCCATCGGCTGTTCTACCCCACACCGAAGAGCCACTGGCTGCGCTGCCCCTCCGGCGAGCCGAACCCGGCTCTCCTGCTTGCCTACTCCCCGCACGACGGCGGCCCCTTCGGCTTCGGCGAGCATCCCTCGGCGGTGTACTCCATTCCCGGCAACGTGCAGGGCATGTGCGTCACGCCCGAGGGGAACATCGTCCTCAGCTTGGCCTGGGCCGGGTCGTAGATGCGCACCTCGGCGTCGCCGAACCCCCACGCCAGGCTGAGGAC
>NZ_JANGBP010000215.1:0-392 GCF_024462535.1 Adlercreutzia sp. DFI.6.23 | reverse complement strand
CTGCTGGGGAGCCCCGCCGCCCGTCCGACGCTCGTTCTGTTCGGCGTGGGGGTGTACCTCTCGCAGATCACCTATGCGGTGTCGGTGGCCCTCACCAACGCCGGCACGGCCACGGTGCTCCAGGCCACCTGCACGGTGTTCGTCATGCTTATCACCTGCTCCCGAGCGCGCCGTCTGCCGCGCGTCGCCGACTTTGTCGGGCTGATGTGCGCGATGGCCGCCGCGACGCTCATCGCCACCCAGGGAGACTGGGGCGTCATCGTGCTGCCAGTGGCGGGCTTGGCTTGGGGCATTGCCAACGCCTTGTCCGAGACGCTCTACATCATGGCACCCCAACTGCTCTATGGCCGGTGGGATCGCCCCACCATCATCGCCTGCGGCATGGTCATCGG
>NZ_JANGBP010000214.1:0-392 GCF_024462535.1 Adlercreutzia sp. DFI.6.23 | reverse complement strand
TCCACAGCGTCGTCGGCCATGCGGGCCGCCGCGTCGTAAAAGCCCTCGCGACCCACAATCTCTACCGGCGGCAGCGCGTGGGCGTCCCAGCCGGTGCCGAGGATGGACACGGAAAGCTCCACGCCATCGACCCACTGCTCGATGTTCACGGCCTCGTCGTAGGACAGCGCATCGAGCACCGCCTCGCCCAGCTCCTCCTGGATTTTCACCTTGTGCACGCCCTGGGCGCTGCCGCCGTGGGCCGGCTTCACGCAGACTGGATACCCGCCGATGACGCGGTCGGCCACCATCATCAGCGTCATGAAGAACGTGGCAGAAACACTTGCGAAAACGGAGTTCTTCATGTCCTCGCGAAGCATGGAGGGGAACATGATCAGCTTGGCGACGAGCAT
>NZ_JANGBP010000213.1:0-392 GCF_024462535.1 Adlercreutzia sp. DFI.6.23 | reverse complement strand
CTTCCGTATAGACGCCATCGAAGTCTTTATCAATAAATACCTTCCCTTCAATAACGCCCGTCTGGAACTCAACTTGAATGCGTGACAAGGGGTTGTGCCCCTGATTGAGCGTGCTGCCCACGGAATAGGGAGACACGCCGCAAGGCCCAAAGTTGACCACGCTGCCCACAAGATCGGAGCTGCTGTCAAACTTTGGACTCAGACGCAGGTTAACTTTTAGATCCGCATCCTCCGGAATGCTTTCGGTATCACTCGTAGCCGCGATGCGAATCATTTTCACATCGCCCCAATTGGTAATTTTTTCTGCCGTAACATAGTTATCATTCGTAACAGTACTATAGTGAAAAGAATCTCCAAGGTTGATGCAAGCGCAGCCCCTGGAGATTCTTTTC
>NZ_JANGBP010000212.1:0-393 GCF_024462535.1 Adlercreutzia sp. DFI.6.23 | reverse complement strand
GATGGCCTCAAGACTTCCCAGGTACAGGTCCTGATGTTGTCCGGCGAGGGCTTGATGAGCACCTGGAACTGGTAGTAGAACTGCCCGCGGTTGGGGTTCTCGCCGTAGCGGCCGTCGGTGGGACGGCGGCAGCCCTGCACGTAGCAGGTGCGCCAGGTGTCGGGCCCCAGCGAGCGCAGCGTGGTGGCCGGGGCGTGCGTGCCGGCGCCCACCTCGTTGTCGTAGGGCTGCAGCACCACGCAACCGGTGCTCGCCCAGTAGCGCTGCAGGTTCATGATGACGTCTTGGAAGGTGGGGGGCGTCGCCTTCCCGGCCTTCCCGGGCATGTCTTGTGCCATGGGTCTCCTTTGCTCGATTTACAGCGGGCAGACGTCGGTCAGCGGCCAGTAGATG
>NZ_JANGBP010000211.1:0-393 GCF_024462535.1 Adlercreutzia sp. DFI.6.23 | reverse complement strand
CTTTGCCAGGAATTGTGGAAAACAGGGCTTAAATCAAGCCAGAAATGCACGGAGTTAATACTTTGGGGACTCAAATGGGGCAATCCTGCGGTTTTGGCGGTTCACACCAACGGCAAGTGGATAACATTGCTCTTGTTCAACATGGTCTCATTGAAGTAATCGATGTTCGCTGTGGTGATAAAGGTCTGACTACCGCCTTCCATAGCGGTTACCAGCGCATCGCGTCGTCAGCCGTCCAGCTCGCTCATCACATCGTCAAGAAGGAGCACCGGCTTCTGGTCGATGATCTCCTCGATGACGGCCGCTTCAGCCAGTTTATACAAGAGAACAATAGAGCGCTGCTGTCCCTGACTTCCGTAGATTGAGGCGTTTTCCCCATCGAGAGTGAATACG
>NZ_JANGBP010000210.1:0-393 GCF_024462535.1 Adlercreutzia sp. DFI.6.23 | reverse complement strand
TTCATAGACCTCTCCCGAACGGTTCGTTTTGCAATACAAACGATTATAATATCTACAACCAATCTGAGTAATGATAAAGAGGACGAACATGGCTGAATCGGACAAAGAAATCATTCCAAGAGCTAGCAACGAAATCGATCCATATGACTCGAACTATCCTGCTGCTCTTCTTGCAAAGAGCGTAGGCTCGTCTCTTGAAAAGGCCGATAGGGCAGCTGAGGCCTTCATCGCTGCAGTATCCAAGGACGCCTCGCTTGTTGCTCAAACCGCCGAAGCCTTTACGAAAGGCGTTCGGTACGTTGTCGACACGCCTGACGCAATGATCGACTCTTTGGAAAAAGGAAGAATCAAGTTTACGCAAGAGAATAACGGCAAGATGTATGCCCAAATTAG
>NZ_JANGBP010000021.1:0-2310 GCF_024462535.1 Adlercreutzia sp. DFI.6.23 | reverse complement strand
TGTTAGCGTCGGGCGAGAATAGCCACCTAAAGTCAAACTAGTTCAGCCAAATTCCAGTCAAGCAAAAACAGCCATTGCGACGCTGCTGGCCCTACACTGGTGTACGCCAATACGCCAGAAGACAAGGAGGACCATGAATGACAACGAGCGCAATGGCCTGCAGGAGATTATAGACAAGGCCATATCGGATATCGCCCGGACGGAGGGCGATTCCTTCGAACTCGACAAGATGAACCTGGCCGAATTCTCGCGAAGAACGGGGCTCTCGAGATCGAGGGCCCGCACATTGAAAGCGAGAGGTTTCGTCGTCGCGCCCCACGGGCGCTGCGGGATGCGCGCTGCCACGACGGTGATCAGCGGCTTCGAGGGCATTGTGAACGCCCTGCTCTCGGAGGGCGTCACCAACTCCGAGGTCGTTTTCGAGCGCATCAGGGGCCAGGGCTACGAGGGCGGCAGGACCACCGTGAAGAACTATATCGCCGCGCATGCCGACCTGGTTCCCTCGAAGAGGAGGCTCGCGGGCGCCGACCCGCAGGCGAGCCGCGGCAGGAGATTCTCCACATCGCCCGGCGAGTCCTACCAGATGGACTGGGGATTCGTCGATGTCGAGGACTGGACCGGAGGCATGTTCAGAATCGCGTGCTTCGCGATGGTGTGCCACCACTGCGGCACGTGCTACGTGGAGTTCTTCCCCAATGCGCGCCAGGAGAGCCTGTTCATCGGCATGATCCACGCGTTCGCGGTGATGGGGGTGCCAGAGTGCGTGCTGACCGACAACATGAAGTCGGTGGTGCTGCGGCGCGACATCGACGGCAGGCCCGTATGGCAGGCCGACTACGCCGCGTTCATGTCGTGCGTCGGGTTCAAGACGAAGCTGTGCAAGCCCAGGCACCCGTTCACGAAGGGCAAGGTCGAGCGACTGATCAGGTTCGTGAAGGGCAACTTCCTGGCAGGGAGGAGGTTCTGCAACGCCACCGACCTGAACGCCCAGGCTCTCGAATGGTGCGCAGCGCAATCCGGGCGCTACCGCAGGGCGGTCGACTGTGTTCCGGCCGACGAGCACTCCGCAGCCTGCGCGCCCGCCGCGTCCGTGCTCGCGATGACCCACGAGCTGGCGCTCTACCTGTGCCCCCGCCGACGCATCAGCTTCGACGGGTTCGTCAGCTACGAGGGCAGGCGCTTCGGCGTGCCGTACTGGTATCCGGGGAGGGAGTGCCGCGTCAACCGCGACGGGGAATGGCTGCACATCTACTCCGACGACCTCTCTCGCGAACTGGCGGCTCATCCCGTGACATGGGGCCGCAGGGACAGCTGCTGCGACGACCAGTACGCCGACGTCCAGCCGGTCGAGCTGCCGACGGCCCCCGTGACGACCGTCATCGCCCGGCTGGAGCCTCCCAAGGGAAAGCCCGGGTTCGACAAGTTCGACTTCGAGGGGAGGCTGTAGCCATGGGCGACACGGAAGATGCCGCGGCCGTCTACGATCGCGTGAGCGCCCGGGCGGCGTCGCTCGGAGTGGCGATAGCCCCGGAGGAGCTGGCCGAGCTGGCCGTGCGCCACAGCATGGGAGGCGGCGAGCTCGCGGCGCTCGACGCCGTGTTCTCCTATCTGGCGGACAAGCGTCACGACCAGGTGATCGAGACGCTGCTCAAGCTCAGCAGGCTGCCGCAGAAGGCCCCCAAAACCTTCGCCGGCTTCGACTTCGACCGCATACGCGGCCGGGACGCGGGGGCGCTGCGCAAGCTGCCGGCGCTCGCGAACCTGCATGCGCGCAAGAACCTGGCGTTCATAGGGCCGGGCGGCATCGGAAAGACCCACCTGGCCCAGGCCTATGGCCGGGAGTGCTGCCTGAACGGCTACAAGACGTACTACCTGAAGGCCACGGAGCTGAGGGACAAACTGAGGAGGGCCGCCGATTCCGGCAGCGTCTCGCGAGCCGTCGCCGCGCTGGTGAAGCCGTCCTGCCTCATAGTCGACGAGGTGGGGCGGTGCACGTTCGACAAGGCGTGCACGGATCTCTTCTTCGATGTCGTCGACCGGCGCTACGAGAAGGACTGCGCCAATACGATGATATTGACCAGCAACACGCCCACGAACAACTGGGACGAGTTCTTCACCGGCGACGACACCCTGCTCTGCACTCTCGACCGCCTGTTCGACCGTGCATCTGTGTTCGTGATGAAGGGCGCCAGCTTCCGCGGCGCTGAACTTGAGATCTTCTCAGTCGAGACAACGCCGCTGGCAGTTAGGGCGACCGCATAAGGCAGCAGAAGGCAAAGGTAAATCGCAACTAGAATCACTGGCGTATTG
>NZ_JANGBP010000209.1:0-395 GCF_024462535.1 Adlercreutzia sp. DFI.6.23 | reverse complement strand
CCGGCAAAGGTGAAGCGCACGCCCACGATCCAAGCGGGCGGGAACTCGTCGACGGTGGACTTGATGACCACCGTGCCCATGCCCCAAATGGCGGTCGCCAAAAGCAGCGCCGCCTTGTAGGCCCATGAGGGCAATCCGTTTTGTCTGATCTGGGAAAGCATAGGTGGCATCATAGCACGGAGCAGAGTGATCATCCGTGTGCGATGCGACAAATCGTGCTGGAGGCTATTGGGACGGCAAACATGTGCAGGAATTGTGCCGAATGAGGCGAAGTGTGATCGAAGACTTGCAATTCGCGCTCAGGCGAGTAATATATATCCTCGCCCTTTGGGGTAACCCATTGCGGGGTGGAGCAGTCTGGTCAGCTCGTCGGGCTCATAACCCGAAGGTCGGTG
>NZ_JANGBP010000208.1:0-396 GCF_024462535.1 Adlercreutzia sp. DFI.6.23 | reverse complement strand
CAAAAGAAGCAGAGAAGATGACGCACATGGGTCGGTACCATCCCGACATCGTTGCTGCTGAAGTAGAATCTGCTTCTTAACGGCCGCATTCTCCGTAGGGCTATAAGAGATCGCCGAGAGGGCGTTCTCCTTCGCTGGCTGATGCGATTCGAATTAGCCAGTTGGTACGCCTATAATAGGCGGAAAACTTCTTGGAAGGAGAGGGCGATGAGTGCGGAGCGGCCTTGCGTATTGGTGGGAGTGACCGGGTGCATTGCGGCCTACAAGGCCGGGGAAATCGTGCGCGGGCTGCAGAAGGCGGGCGTGCGGGTGAAGGTGGTCATGACCGAGCACGGCACGCACTTGGTCGATCCCGTGACCTTCCGGGCGCTCACTCACGAGAAAGTGGCGGTGGAT
>NZ_JANGBP010000207.1:0-396 GCF_024462535.1 Adlercreutzia sp. DFI.6.23 | reverse complement strand
TAGCGGGCCGCGGCGAGCTTGCCCTCGAAGGCGCGGGCGACGAAGCCGCCGGGCACTAGTATGCCGTCCATGCAGCCGAGCACCGCATCAGCGTTCTTGTCGGTGAGCTCCTCGCCGTCGATGAGGTGCACGTTCACATGGCGCCCCGTCGCGATGCCGGCGGCCACGAGCGCCTCGTTGATGGAGAGGTAGGCGTCGGGCAGGCTCACGTACTTGCCCACCACGGTGATGTCCAGCTCGCCTGCGCAGGCGTCCTTCGCCTTCAGGAAGGCCCGCCACGGGGCGAGCTTGATCTTGCGAGGCGCCAGGCCCATCTTCGCCAGGGCCGAGATGTCGAATCCCTGCTCGTAGAGGCTGATGGGCACCTCGTAGATGGAGGGGGCATCGGGGCAGGCG
>NZ_JANGBP010000206.1:0-397 GCF_024462535.1 Adlercreutzia sp. DFI.6.23 | reverse complement strand
CCATCCCGCGCCGTTAAGGCTTTCCCGGGGAGGCCATGGGGCCTCCCCGGAGCATCCGGTATTAGCCGCCGTTTCCAGCGGTTGTCCCGGAGCGCGGGATGGGGTCGCGGCCCATTAGGTAGACGGCGGGGTAACGGCCCACCGTGCCCGCGATGGGTAGCCGGACTGAGAGGTCGACCGGCCACATTGGGACTGAGATACGGCCCAGACACCTACGGGAGGCAGCAGTGGGGACTTTTGCGCAATGGGGGGAACCCTGACGCAGCAACGCCGCGTGCGGGACGAAGGCCTTCGGGTTGTAAACCGCTTTTTCGTTTGGGCCGACGGCGCCTGGCACGCCACCGATGCGGGCCGTGCGGCGCTGGCCGGCGCGCTGGCCAAGGTGGTCGACGACTAC
>NZ_JANGBP010000205.1:0-397 GCF_024462535.1 Adlercreutzia sp. DFI.6.23 | reverse complement strand
CCCTGGTCACCTTCAACGAGGGCGCCGCCCAGACTGGCAACGACTGCGCCATCGATACATCGCAATTGTCCCAGGGCGTCGTGGGCGCTTCCGCGAGAAGCGACGCGCGCCTGAAGTTCCAGGTGGTCAAGGGCGAGATGAGCTACAACTACGACTTGCCCAGCGACGGGACGCCCATCATCGTGCCCATCAACATGGGCGATGGCCCCTACACCTTCCGCGTTATGCAGAACACCTCGGGCAACAACTACGTGGAGCTGTTCAGCGTCATCGAGAACGTGAACCTTTCCAGCGAGACGGCGCCCTTCCTCGTGCCGAATATGTTCGTGAACTACAACGAATCCCCCGCCGTGGTGGCGAAGGCGCGCGAGCTGGCCCAGGGCGCTGCCAATCAGGG
>NZ_JANGBP010000204.1:0-397 GCF_024462535.1 Adlercreutzia sp. DFI.6.23 | reverse complement strand
GGCCGCCGGCCAGCACGATGGGGTCGCCCTCGGCGTGGTCGGCGGTGCGCAGCGGGATGCCGGCGAGGTCCAGCGTCTCCAGCACGTTGGTGGCGGCCAGCTCGTGGGGCAGCGTGATGCCAACCACGTCGAAGTCGGCCACGGGGCGGCAACTCTCCAGGGAGAACAGTGGCACGCCCTCCTCGCGCATGAGGTCGGCCATGTCCACCGCCGGCAGAAAGGCCCGCTCGGCCCCCATGCCGCCCATGGCATTCACGGCGTTCACGAGGATGCGCACGGCCTGGTTGGCCTGCCCCAGCTCGTAGGTGTCCGGGTAGATCATGCAGAAGGCGAAGTCCCCCTCTGCCACCGGCGTGGCGCAGCCCCACTCGTGGTTCAGATAGCGGGCCGGCCGTTC
>NZ_JANGBP010000203.1:0-398 GCF_024462535.1 Adlercreutzia sp. DFI.6.23 | reverse complement strand
CCCTCATCAGGACCAAGCGCCCGTAAGACACCGCCGCCGATAAGCGCCGCCGCTCCCACAGTCGCCCCATTAGCCTTCAGGAGACCTCTGCGAGTGAGATTGGAACGCTTTTCGCTTCCAGACATTCTCTCCTCCTCTTTCGAGTGAGAGGAACGCGCAATTCAGACAGAGAGCTGATCCGCAGACTCGTCTTGCGCTTTCCTCCTCTTTCCCATCCCCCATGGGCGAACCCGGTAATCGCGCAACAGTTTGATGGGATACCGTACATGTCTTTAGAATCGGCCGGATTCTGATGCTGCCAGTCTGTCATACTTTGTCATATGTTGTCATGAGAAAATGTAGGACAATCTATGACAAAATTTGTCCTTGATTCAAATCACCGGATCAGAGATCATTTC
>NZ_JANGBP010000202.1:0-398 GCF_024462535.1 Adlercreutzia sp. DFI.6.23 | reverse complement strand
AAACTATACGCGCCACCGCGGCCACCTTCCAGGACAGCGTGCTGCCAGACATCACGACCAGCCTGGATTCCCTGGTGGAAGCCAGCGGCACCTTGGAAGGGGCCCTGCGCGGGCTCACTCCCTCGCTCGCCGAGGCGCGGGCCATTTTGGGGCAGCTCGGCGACACGCTGACCTCTTCCGAGACCTCGCTTTCCACCACGTCCGATTCCCTGGGCACCATGGAGACGAACCTGGAGAAGTCGCTCACCGACCTGACCGCGCTGCAGAACTCCGCCACCGTGAAGGACTTGGCGGAATACCTGAAGGCCGACCCGGAGAAGGCATATGGAACCCGTCTGCTTTGGGCGTTGACTCGTTCTCGTAAATTGTTTTCTCCATAATGCATCCTTTCGTTCTGG
>NZ_JANGBP010000201.1:0-398 GCF_024462535.1 Adlercreutzia sp. DFI.6.23 | reverse complement strand
AGACGATCTTCTCGACCGATGCGCGCTGCTTGGGGGTAAGCGCGTCGCCGTCGCGCTCGAGGCAGCCGGCCATGAACGCGGGACTCATGGTGGCGCGAATGAGGTTGGCGTTGGCCTTGGTGGGGGCGATACCCTTCTCGTAGCGAGTGATGCTGGCCTCGCCGATGCCGAGTAGCCGCGCAAAGGCCTGTTGGGAGAGCCCGTAGTGCTTCCGCATCTCCTTAATTTGCTGGGACATGTCGTGTTCTCTCATGATTATCCAATCTATAGATTGCCTAATAGGGGTATTATATCAGTTTGATTAGGACATATTCGACATGAATTCGAGAAAATGATAGAGAAAAACTCAGCAACATATCAATCAAAAGATAGAAAGAGGGCGATCCCTGTGAGACCGC
>NZ_JANGBP010000200.1:0-398 GCF_024462535.1 Adlercreutzia sp. DFI.6.23 | reverse complement strand
AGATCAACGAGGAGGTGTCGCGCACCCGCATGATCCCCGAGGGCACCGACGCCATCTCGCCGGGCAGATGCCCTCCGATGCCGGGCTTGGCGCCCTGGCCGATTTTGATCTCGATGGCGGCGCCGGCGTTCAGGTAGTGCGGGTCCACGCCGAAGCGCCCGCTGGCCACCTGCACGATGGCGCGGTCGGCTTAGGGCTCCAAGTCGCGGTGCAGGCCGCCCTCGCCGCAGTTGAAGTAGGTGCCGAGCTCGCGTGCGGCTAGGGCCAGCGCCTTCTGGGTGTTAAGCGACACCGAGCCGAAGCTCATGGCCGAGAACATGACGGGCGCGTCGCACGACCGCTGGGGCGGCAGGGGAGAGACGACGGTGCGTGTGCGCTCGTTCACGCGCAGCTTGCTC
>NZ_JANGBP010000020.1:0-3010 GCF_024462535.1 Adlercreutzia sp. DFI.6.23 | reverse complement strand
TGTCGAAGAAGTTCGGCATCGAGAACATGATGGGCGGGTACGTCCACAAGGACGAGGTGTTGAAGGATGGCACGCCCGCCCGCGACCACATGCACGTGCCGTTCACGCCCATCCTAGATGGACGGTTCAACTACAAGCAGATGTGCCCCCGCAGCTTCTACCAGAGCATGCACAAGGAGCTTGGGGATTACCTAGAGGGGCGCATGGGCTACCGCCCTGCAATCGAGCTTGACGAGGAGACGCGGGCGCAGCGTGTATACACGGACAAGTCCGTGGATATCGACAAGGTACGCTGTGCGGTCGATAAGGCCGTGGTTGAACCTGCGAAGGACGAAGCGGCGCGAATCGTCGCGGCGGCTAGGGAAGAAGCCGCCGCTTTACTGAATGATGCCGAAGCGCGTAAGGCAGAGCTTGTTACCGAGATTGCCGACAAGGAGGGTGACCTTGCCGAGCTTGACAGCCAGCTCGAGGACGTGAAGCTCGATATCGAAGATGAGCAAGACCGATTGGAGTATCTTCGGCAACGAGCGGACGGAGTTGCGCGAGACATTGGAGAGCTTCAACCCATCGCTACCGAGGTTCGGGGCTGGGAAGCTGCGGGAAAAGCTGAGCGCGGCGCAATCCTCGATAACATCGTTGTTAAGTGCGATGGACTCGCGAGCCGCATCAGAGCAGGAGTTGCGGGAATGCGAATCAAAGTGGAAGAGCTTAGAAGCCGAATATCGCGCCCGCTCGAATATCTGATGCGCAGGGAACAGCCAAGGCAACAGAGCCTTAATGACGTGCTGCGCGATGCGCAGCGGGCGGCGGATGCGTGGAACCGCGACCACGCTGCACCGCAGAGGACGTATCGCGGGCGGGCTAGATGATGTGTTATAGTAGTACCTGTAATACACGACAAGGAGGTGCGACATGGCTACCGCGGTCACATCAATGAGGATTCCAACCGAGTTGAACGAGCGCTACAGCCGTCTTGCGAAGGAGACTGGCAGGTCGAGGAGCTTCTACGTTAACGAAGCCCTGCAAGAAGCTATCGACCGTTTCGAGTACGAGTACGGGATTCTCAAGGATATCGAGGACTATCGTGCTGGCAGGCTTGAGACCTACAGCATCGACGAGGTAAGGGCGCACTGTGGCCTGGCGAATTGATTTCACGAGGAACGCCGACAAGGCGATGCGCAAGCTCGATAAGGGCGTTGCCGCGCGGGTGTTTGACGAGCTTGACGAGATAGCGAAGCTCGAAGACCCAAGAAGCAGGGGCAAGGCATTGACGGGAAACTTGGCAGGCGTGTGGCGATACAGGGTCGGTGACTACCGAATCCTGTGCGACATCAATGACGGCAGGCTCGTCATTCTCGTGGTCGATGTTGCGCATAGACGCGAGGTTTACAAGCGCAGATAAAAAAAGAAAAGCCCCAGCAAGCTTGGCGGCAGCAGGGGCATTCAAGACAAGGAGATTATAGCATGGCTAGGTCTGAAGCCCAGAAACGTGCGGATAAGAAGTACGAAAAGAAACGTGCACCACGTAAGGATTACTGGCTCTTTGAGTTCTATCCAGATAGTGCGCCGGAGAACTGGCGCGAGATTATCAACGGTTGGCTTGTCGACTGCCTTGTCTCACCGCTCCACGATTCCGATGTGAACGAGGACGGTACACCAAAGAAGCCGCATTGGCATGGAATCCTGTTTTTCGACAGCGTTAAATCGTTCGAGCAGGTTCAGGAACTCGTTGCACCGCTTAATGGACCAATCCCTATCATCCCAAAGGGAACGAAACGCAACTGCGCCCGCTACCTCTGCCATCTGAACAACCCAGAGAAGCATCAATACAGCGAAGCTGATGTGCTCGAATTCCAGAACGCCGATTACGCGGATCTCAAGACCCGCGATAACGACAAGTATGGGTACATCGGCGAGATGATGGACTTCGTGGACGAGCAAGGCCAGTACTCGTATGCGTACCTGTTGCGCTTTGCGCGCGCGAACCGCCCCGAGTGGTTCCGCTGCCTTTGCGACAACGGTACATACGTCATGAAGGAGTACTGCAAGACAGCCGCGTTTGATGCGCGGCAAGCGGCGCAGTAGTTGGGTCAATGCAGCATTCAGCGACCACGGGGGCTTTAGCCCTCGTTCGCGGAATGCGGAATTGACGCAACGGTCAAGCCACAAGACCAGACTTGATTAAGGGTCGATGGACGCTCTGCTCCATCGACCCTTTCCTTGCCCAAGTCTGCGAGTGCGGGAGGGCTGCGGCTCGGATTCCCATGGGCGAGGTACTACGACCTCGCCCATGGGAATCCGATATCCGATACCGATACGTCGGGGTGGTTTGGAGGGGTTTTACCCCTCCATCTCGGCGGAGCCGAGCGGGCAAGGAAGAGGTGCCGCCACCGATGACGCGCAGCAATCTCGACCGCTGGGAGGATTGCGGAGAAGCCCCGCAGGGCACGTCCTTAGCGCAGCTAAGGTCTAACGTGCTAGACTTTAGTCGATTAAGTCTGTACGGTTCGGAGGTTTCCATGGCTCACATCGCGAAATACAAGGCTCCATCGGTCGGGCACATGCTTGCCCACTACCGCCGCGACCGCAGCAGCCTGGAGCGCGACAACATCGACCCCGAGCGCATCAAGAACGACTTGGTGGTCGGCCACTACACGAACAAGGACGGCAAGCTCGTTGTGGGGCGCGTGGAGCCGCGCGAGGGCGAGCCGAACTGGGGCACGGTGGAGAGCCGCATCGAGCGCGTGAACGAGGCCCAGAAGGCCGCAGGGAAGCGTGCCACGCGCAAGGATGCGGTCGTTATGGCTGACGTTGTTGTGACGCTTCCCGACAATGTGCGCAAGGGCGATGAGGACAGGTTCTTCCGTCTCACGTACTGGTACCTGTCGAAGAAGTTCGGCATCGAGAACATGATGGGCGGGTACGTCCACAAGGACGAGGTGTTGAAGGATGGCACGCCCGCCCGCGACCACATGCACGTGCCGTTCACGCCCATCCTAGATGGACGGTT